>NZ_JARGZF010000003.1 GCF_029222705.1 Knoellia sp. p5-6-4 | reverse complement strand
GGATCTCGCTCATGTCCTCCGCGACCACTACGATCCCGGTGATCTGGCCGGTTGGGTCGCGGACCGGTGTGCCGGACACGGCGGCGACGAAGGTGTCACCGCGAGGGCGCCGCAGGGTCAGGTCGCCTCGCCAGGTATCACCCGCGATCACCGCGTCGAGGTCCAGCGGACCGTCACTGGCGCCGGGCGCGATCAGGTCGTGCACCTGGTGACCGACCAGCTCGGCGTCGACGGTGGCGAAGACCTCGGTCGCGGCCCGGTTGACGAAGGTGATGGTCCCCGCCGCATCGGTGGCAAGCACCGCCAGCCGGATCGCCTGCAGCAGACGCAACTCGTCGATGTAGCGGTGCATTCCGCGCACCTCCTAACCGACACGCTACCCGCCCTGCCCCGATGCGCACGATTGGCTCTGGTCGGTATCGGCCGCCTTGCTCATCGTCAGGCCGCTGCGGGCCTTTTGGGCGATCTCCTTCACCGTGGTCCGCTGCAGGGCGGCGGCGCCGTGCTCCTCGTCCCGGGAGGCAGCAAGCGGCTCGTGAGCGCTCCTGCCGTGTCCACCGGCGGCTCCCGTAAAGGCACTCATCTGCCGCGAGGAGGAAGGACCCCTACCGCTCTCCGTGGCCTTCGGGCGGCCGCCTCCGCCGGCGATACAGCCGCAGCAACTGCCATGCCCCGACCGCCAGTAGCAACGGACCAAGAACCACCTTTGCCCACTCCATGACCAGTGCGAAGCCGGACGCCGGTCCTACTCCGTCGAGTACGTCGCCGGTCAGGAAGATGCCTCCTAGGAAGACAAATGCCGCCTCCAAGAGGGCCCGACCATCGATCTCACGTTCATGCACGGCGGTCAGGGTCGCACAAAGCCGCGTGTGAAGAGCCACGGCCGAGAACATCCGGACCTGCCCCGGATAGGTAGCCTCATGTCGTGAAGCGGATGGTGGTCGACGGTGAGCGCTTCGATGTCAATGAGCGCGTCGGCGACCCTGGCGTCTACGAGCTTCGATGGGCCACGGGCCCGAACGCGGATTACGGCTTCGCGACGTCAACCTGCAGCGGTGAGCACCAGACTGAGCTGCAGCTTGAGGAAGCGATTCGCCAGTTCCTGAGCCGAGTCGATCCCAGCACTGGCTACATCGAGTAGGCCATCCGGATCTGCCGCATCGAGTAAGAATCGGGGGTAAGTTCCTCCGCGTGGAACGGGCGGCTAGCGAGGGCACTTCATGAGTAGTGCCCTCGAAAGGGCACTTGCCAAGCCGTCCCGGGTGGTGGTGTCGCTGGCACTGACCGGATGGATCGTCAGTGTCGCCGGCGCCACATGGGCAGCCGTGGAGCTTGGCTCACCCCTGACACGCATCCGCCCGCTGACGGGGCTGCCTGGCCCGCCAGTGCTCACCTTGGTGGTTGCCTTTGGATACTGGGTGTGCTTCGCCCTCGTCAGGTGGTGGCGGATCCGTCGTCGCGCCCAGCCCTAGGCAAACGTCCCGAACTGCCTGCGGGTCGCTCTGCCGATGTATGGGGAGGCTGCCGGGAACGGCTCAATGGTTCACGCGGTGACTGTGCGGCAGCATGCCGTCATGAGCATCCAGATGTTTCTCGAGTCCCGGATTGAGATGACGAGCGCCTGGCCCGCGAAGGCATGGCGAGGACGACCTTGGAGGACTCTCGCGTCGCTGTCACGGCGGATGGCCGCGTCAGCGCGACAGGCAGGAGAACGCTCTCGGAGGTCGCCTTGAAGCGAGAGATGTTGTTCTGCCATGACGACGACCTTTCGTAGGACCCGGGCGGGCCGACCACGGTGTGCGTGACGTGCAGGGAGCCTATCCGTGCCAGTCACTACGGATCGCGGCAGCCGTCTACAGCGACCACCCCCGCTACCGACCCGAGTGGCAACCGGACGACCCGGATACGCGAGCTGATTAAGCCGGGGTTAGTTGGGCTCCATTCGGAGCACGTCTCCGACGTCGCATCCGAGTACGTCGCAGATGGCCGTCAGAGTCGAGAAGCGGACAGCTTTTGCGCGATTGTTCTTCAGAATGGAGAGGTTCACGATCGACACCCCCACACGTTCAGCCAACTCGGTGAGGGTCATACCCCGCTCTGCCAGCGGTGCTCGACTGCGGCTCGACACTGGACTCCAAGTGCCTCCCTGCGCCGCCCGGGCTCGCCGGCTGCGGATGACGCAATGCACCGAGGGCTGGCACCTGACCGAGGAGCCTGAGCGCAGTGAACGACCCCACCAGGACAGTGAACTGCGCGATGACGCAGCTCTGCTCACCGCTCTTCCCCGACGTGGCCGGCTCGCTCATGCGCCGCACCGTCGCGGCGATCAACGCCGGCCACGACAAGCCCGTCCTGCCGCCGATGCGGCTGCACGACCTGCGCCACGTGCACGCCACCCTGCTGCTCAAGGCCGGCGTCCCAGTGCATGTGGTGGCGGCGCGGCTGGGCCACGCCGACCCGGCCATCACCCTGCGGGTCTACGCCCACGTCCTGCGCGACCAGGCGGTCGAGGTGGCCCAGATCTTCGGCGCCGTGGTCGACTCCGACCAGCTGGTGTTAGCAAACCCGTTAGCAAATCGGCCCGATGAGAAGCCTGCCGCCGAAGGCCCAAGCCGCTGACCTGCGGGTCTGGCTCCCCGGGTAGGAATCGAACCTACGTCGCTTGTCCTGATTCAAAGTCAGGCGGGCCCTGCCAGCAGACCAACCGGGGAACGTCCTGATAGCAGGACTGCGCACAGGGTAGCCAACCCGGCCCCGCACCACGGAACGGCGCTCCCGGCCCGCTCCACGGTCCGCGACCACGCAACAGGCATGATGGCGCGTGTGACTGACCAGCGCGAGAACGAGGCCATCGCCACGGTGCGCGCCCGCATGACGGGCAAGCAGCGGCGCGAGCAGCTGATCGACGTGGGCCGGAGGCTGTTCGCCGCCAAGGGATTCGAGGGCACTACCGTCGAGGAGATCGCCTCCAAGGCGAGCGTCTCCAAACCGGTTGTCTACGAGCACTTCGGCGGCAAGGAGGGCCTGTATGCCGTCGTCGTCGACCGCGAGATCGCGGCCCTGCTCGGCGGCATCACCGGTGCCCTCACGGCCGACGAGGGCAGCCGCACGACCCTCGAGCGCGCCGCGCTCGCCCTGCTCGACTACATCGAGAGCTCCAAGGACGGCTTCCGCATCCTCGTGCGCGACAGCCCCGCAGGGCAGTCCACCGGGTCGTTCGCCACCCTGATCTCCGAGATAGCCTCCCAGGTCGAGCACATCCTCGCCGCCGAGTTCAAGAGCCGGAAGCTCGACCCGAAGGCCGCTCCGCTGTACGCCCAGATGCTGGTGGGCATGGTGGCCCTGACCGGCCAGTGGTGGCTCGACTCCCCCAAGATGAAGAAGGCCGACGTCGCCGCCCACCTGGTGAACCTCGCCTGGAACGGCCTGGCCAACCTGGAGAAGAAGCCCACCCTGAGGGCGACCCGGGACTGAGCTCCGCCCCCACGGCATACGACACGGGCCCCGGGAGGTGGTCCCAGGGCCCGTCGCGGGGGAAGCCGTGGTGCGTCAGGCGGTGACGGCCTGTCCGCGGGTCGGGGTCTCGATGTACTGGATCTCGGGCTCGCGAGCCGCGTGCCGCAGACCCATCAGACCGAGGACGAGCAGGAGGCCCGCTCCGACGAAGGCGCCGATGGCGGCGTAGCCGGCGATCCGACCGATGGTGTCGAACGCGTAGCCGTAGAGCAGGAGGCCGCGGAGGGTGCTGCCCATGAAGAGCGACTGACGCAGCTCGCCGAGCTTGGCCACCTCAGCCTGGTCGGCGTTGGGGTCGGCCTTCATCTTGTTGAACGCGGAGCTGACCTCGGAGTAGGTCTTGCCACCGCTCGACTCGTTCATGTGGACCAGGATGTAGTGGTCGGCGTAGGCCTTGGCCTGCTGGCCGTTCTCCATCGGCTGGCCCGCGTAGGGAGCGAGGGCGTCCTCGTGCCCCTCGGGGAACCTCTCCTCGACCGGCATCGTGATGTGCTGCGCGGTCAGCTGCTCCTTGACGTTCTGGGCGACGAAGTTGCTGGCCCACGTGAGCAGTCCGCCTGCGACGAGGAGGACGGCGGCCACGATGAGGCCGGTCCAGGAGACGAGCTTGTCCATGGTCTTGCGCATTGCTCTGTCCTTCGCTCTGCCGGGATCTCCGGCGGTGGTTGAAACTGCGATCTCTTGATGCATGAGCAGTCTCTCGATCCGCCGAGAGGGGACCTCAGGGCCGAACGTCCCGGTTTGGGCGGACCACGGACCCCACTTCGGGAGGACCATCAGCGGCGGCCGCCAGTGCCCCAGGAGCAAGCCCCCGATCGCAAACTCGTTGCAGGTCAGCGACTTTCGACCTTGTGTGCCACGGCGAAGACACGTCGGAACGGCAGCAGGACCCCATAGGCCCTGCGGGGGTATGCCGCGCGGAGACGCGCGTCGTAGTCGGCCAGGAAGGCCGCCCGCTCACCCTCGTCGGTGAGGGCGTCGAGCACCGGGCGCAGACCCGTGCCGCGCACCCACTCGAGCACCGGGTTCTCCTGTCGCCCCTCAGGATCCAGGATGTGCTGGTACGTGGTCTCCCAGGCGTCCACCACGCAGCCGAGTGCACTGAGGTCCTCGACGTAGTCGGCCGGCTCGGCGGCCCCGATCCGCGCGAGGTCGGCGCGCAGGTGCTCAGCGGCCGGATGGTCGGCTGCGACGTCGCGCATCAGCTGGTGCGACGGCGCCGCGAGGTTCGCCGGCACCTGCATGGCGAACCAGCCGCCGTTCGTGATGGCCCCGACCCACCCGGGCAGCAGGTCGCGATGACCGCGCACCCACTGCAGGGTCGCATTGGTGACGACCACGTCCGGCTGCGCGCCGAGGGAGGCGATGTCCCAGGTGGCGAGGTCGGCCTCGACCCACTCGACCCGGGCGTCCGAGTCGAGCCCACGGGCCGACTCCAGCATCTGGGGCGAGGAGTCGACGCCCACGACACGCGCCCGCGGCCAGCGTTCGGCGAGCGTCAGCGTGAGGGGCCCGTTCCCGCACCCGAGGTCGACGACCAGGCGCGGATCCTCCGCACCCACCTGGGCCAGCAGGTCCCTGAACGGACGACCCCGGTGGTCGGCGAAGCGGGCGTACTGGGCGGGGTCCCAACGGTTCGACATCACAGCTCCTTCAAAGTGTCTTGATATCAAGATACTTGATGGCGAGTACGATGCGAAGCATGAGCGCGCCCGCCGACGACGTCGACCGGATCGTCGAAGCCTGGAGTCGAGAGCGGCCCGACCTCGACGTCGCGCCGCTGCACGTGCTCTCACGCGTCTCCCGGCTCGCTCGACGCCTCGACCTCGACCGTGCCCAGGCCTTCGCCCGCCACTCCCTCGAGGGATGGGAGTTCGACGTCCTGTCGGCCCTGCGCCGCGCGGGTGACCCCTACCGCCTCTCCCCCGGGCAGCTCGTCCAGCAGACCCTGGTCACCAGCGGGACCATGACCAACCGGGTCGACCGCCTCGAGCGGCGCGGTCTCGTCGAACGCAGCCCTGACCCGCACGACCGGCGCGGCGTCATCGTCCAGCTCACCGAGAGCGGGAAGCGCACCGTCGACGCCGCGATGGCCGACCTGCTCGCCCGCGAGCGCGATCTCCTGGCCGAGCTCCCGGAACGGCAGCGGGCCCAGCTGGCCGACCTGCTCCGCCGGCTGCTCAGCCCGTTCGAGAGCTGACTGCCGCAACGGCTGAGTCTTTCGGCCCATCCGCAGCCCGCGCGGTTCGTCCTACTTTTGGCGCACCACCAACAGCGGCCGAGGAGGGCTCATGGACAACAACCACGAGGTCGTCACCGAGCTGCCCGAACTCGACTGCTGGGAGCTCCTCCGGCAGCAGGAATTCGGCCGTCTCGCGTTCCACCTCGTCAACGAGGTGCACATCGTCCCGATCAACTACGTCGTGCACCGGGGACGGATCGTCTTCCGGACCGCGGAGGGCAGCAAGCTCCTCGGCATCACGATGAACCACGACGTGGCGTTCGAGATCGACCACTACGACGAGGAGCGGGCCACCAGCGTCGTCGTGCGAGGCACGGCTCGCGAGCTCCAGGGCGAGGAGGCAGACCAGGCCGAGAACCTCCCCCTGCGCCCCTGGGTGCCCACGGCCAAGTTCAGCATCGTCGAGATCAAGCCGGTCGAGGTAACGGGCAGGCTGTTCCGCCTCGACCGCCCGTGGTCCCACATGCGGCCCGCCGGCTGAGGTCGGCGACCCGGTCAGCCCACGACGTCGGCGGCGGCGAGCCACTCGAGCTCGAGTGCCTCCCGCTCGTCGACGATCTCGCGCAGCTGGCCGTTGAGCTCGAGCACCTTGGCGTGGTCGGTGGCCGCCTCGACCATCGCGGTGTGCAGCCGCTCCTCGCGCTCGGCGAGCCGGGCCAGCTGCTTCTCGATGCGGGCCATGTCCTTGCGGGCCTCACGCAGCTCGGCCGCCGACGGACCCGCTGCCTGAGGTGCCGTGGGCGTCGCGGGCTGCGCCGCCCCTGACACGGTGGCAGCCTCCTCCTGCTCGTGGCGGAGCTCGAGGTACTGCTCGACCCCTCCCGGCAGTTCCCGCACCCGACCGTCACCCATGAGGGCCACCTGCCGGTCGCAGAGCCGCTCGAGCAGGTAACGGTCGTGGGAGACGACCAGGAGGGTGCCCGCCCACCCGTCGAGCACGTCCTCCAGCGAGGTGAGCGTCTCGATGTCGAGGTCGTTCGTCGGCTCGTCGAGCAGCAGCACGTTCGGCTCCGACATCAGCAGCCGGGTCAGCTGGAGCCGCCGTCGCTCGCCGCCCGACAGGTCGCTGACGCGGGTCTGCTGCCGTCCGCCCGTGAAGCCGAGGCGCTGGGCCAGCTGGGAGGCGCTGATCTCCTTCTTCCCCAGGCGGATGTACTTGCGCACGTCCTCGATGGCCTCGATGACGCGCCACCCGGCATACCGCTCGAGCTCGCGCACCTCCTGCGAGAGGTAGGCGACCTGCACCGTCGCCCCCACCTTGCGCCTGCCCGAGGACAGCGGCACCTCGCCGGCGACCGCCCGCAGCAGCGTCGACTTGCCCGCCCCGTTGACCCCCACGATGCCGACCCGCTCCCCCGGCGCGAGCCTCCACGTGATGCGGTCGAGCAGCACCCGCCCGCCGAGCTCGACGCTCGCGTCGAGCAGGTCGATGACGTCCTTGCCCAGGCGCGTGGTCGCGAACCTCAGCAGCTCGACGTCGTCGCGCAGCGGTGGCTCGTCGGCGATCAGCTGGTTCGCCGCCTCGATCCGGAACTTCGGCTTGCTGGTGCGCGCCGGGGCGCCCCGCCGCAGCCACGCGAGCTCCTTGCGCAGGAGGTTGTCGCGCCGCTCCGCCGTGACGGCCGCCATCCGCTCGCGCTCGGCCTTCGCGAGCACGTATGCCGCGTAGCCGCCTTCGTAGTCCTGGACCTGCCCGCCGACCACCTCCCACGTCATGGTGGCCACCGCGTCGAGGAACCACCGGTCGTGGGTGATCGCGACCAGCGCGTTGTCGGGCCTGGCCCGGTGGCGCACGAGGTGCTCCGCCAACCAGGCGACCCCCTCCACGTCGAGGTGGTTGGTCGGCTCGTCGAGCAGCAGCACGTCCGGGTTCGCGACCAGCAGCCGGGCCAGCGCCAGGCGCCGGCGCTCGCCTCCCGACAGCGGGCCGACGCGGGCCTCCAGCCCGCCGACGGCCTCGGCCCCGACACCGCCGAGCAGGCCCGTCATCACGTCGCGGACCCGGGCGTCACCGGCCCACACGTGCTCCACGAGGTCGCCGAGCACGGCCTGGCGCACCGTCGCCTCCGGGTCGAGGTCGTCGGCCTGGGCCAGCATCCCGAACGAGGCGTCCCCGGCTCGCGTCACGCGGCCGGAGTCGACAGGCTGGAGGCCGGCGAGCACCCGCATCAGGGTGGACTTGCCTCCCCCGTTGCGGCCGACGACGCCGATGCGCGCTCCACCGTTGACGCCGAGGGACACGTCGTCGAGGACATGGGCCGTTCCGAGGGCGAGCGAGGCCCGCTCGACCGAGATCAGGTTCACCATCAGCTAAGGCCGTGGTCCTGCCACGAGGTGGGCTCCATGGGCTGGACCGGTGGCCCGCCGCACGTCCTGGACCGTGCCGGAGGCGGTCAGCGACACCGCCAGGTCGAGAGCGGCCTCGGTGTCCTCGACCAGGAAGGCCACCGTCGGGCCCGAGCCCGAGACGACGCCGCCGAGCGCGCCGAACTCCAGCCCGGCGTCGAGGATGTCCCCGAGCTCGGGCCTGAGGTGGATCGACGCGGCCTGGAGGTCGTTCGTCAGGGCACGGCCCAGCGCGTGGGCGTCGCCCGAGCGCAGGGCCGTCATCATGGCCGGGCTGGGCGCCGGCTCGGGGACGAGCCGGCCCTCGCGGAGCCGGTCGCACTCCGTATACACCGCAGGGGTGGAGAGCCCGCCGTCGCTGAGGGCGAAGACCCAGTGGTAGGTGCCGCGGGCGAGCACCGGGGCGAGGACCTCGCCCCGGCCCGACCCCATCGCGGTACCCCCTGCCAGGAGGAACGGGACGTCGCTGCCGAGCTCGGCCGCAAGCTCCTCGAGCTCCTCGCGTGTCATCGCGAGGCCCCACAGGTGGTCGCACGCCACGAGGGCCGCAGCCGCGTCGGCGGAACCGCCGGCCATGCCGCCCGCGACGGGGATGTCCTTGCGGATGCGGATGTGCACCGGCTCGTCGACGCCGCCGGCGCGGGCCAGGAGCTGAGCCGCCCGGGCTGCGAGGTTGCTGCCGTCGGTGGGCACGCCCTCGGCCCGTGGCCCGCAGACCTCCAGCCCCCACTCGTCGGCGTACGAGACGGTCACCTCGTCGAAGAGGCTGACCGCGTGGTAGACGGTCGAGAGGGTGTGGAAGCCGTCCTCGCGCCGCGGGCCGACGAGCAGCTCGAGGTTGACCTTTGCCGGGACACGCACCGTCGCCGACGAGGACGGCACGGTCGCAGACGTCATGCGCCCCACCCTAGGCCAGCCGGGCCGCTGCTATCGAAGCGAACTCCTCGATGCCCAGCTGCTCGCCCCTGGTGCGCGGGTCGATGCCCGCCGCCCGCAGCAGCTCCTCCGCACGTGCTGGCGACCCGGCCCAGCCGGCCAGGGCGGCTCGCAGCGTCTTGCGGCGCTGTGCGAACGCGGCGTCGATGCAGGCGAACACGTCCGCGCGCGGCGCGGCGGTCGAGGGGGGCTGACGGCGCGTCATCGACACCAGGCCGGAGTCGACGTTCGGCACCGGCCAGAACACGTTGCGCGACACGGTGCCGGCCAGCCTGACGTCGGTGTACCACGCGGCCTTCAGGCTCGGCACCCCGTAGACCTTCGAGCCCGGCGCCGCGGCCAGCCGCTCGGCCACCTCGAGCTGCACCATCACGAGGACGCGCTCGAGGGTCGGGAAGGCCTCGAGGAAGCCGAGCACCACAGGGACGGAGACGTTGTAGGGCAGGTTCGCCACGAGGGCTGTGGGCTGCGGGTCGGGGAGCTCACGGACCTTCAGCGCGTCGGCGTGCACCAGGGTGAGCCGGTCCGCGTAGGCAGGGGCGAGGCGACGCACCGTCGCGGGCAGGACGCCGGCCAGGGCCGGGTCGACCTCCACCGCGGTGACGTGCCCGACCTCGGGCAGCAGGGCGAGGGTGAGGGAGCCGAGGCCGGGGCCGACCTCAACCACGCTGTCGGCGGCACCCACACCCGCCAGCCGGACGATCCGTTTGACCGTGTTGGCGTCGACGACGAAGTTCTGGCCCCACTGCTTGGTGGGCCTGAGCCCCAGACCTGCGGCGAGCTCGCGGATCTGGGCAGCCCCGAGGTACCCGCTGGTCTCCTGCTCGGTCATGGGGGCGAGCCTAGGGGACCGCGGAAACCGTCAGGACAGCGAGCAGAGCAGCGGCAGCGCCCCGGACCACAGGGGTCCGGGGCGCTGCCGCTGCTCGTTGGCGAGGTCAGGCCGCGTGGGCGCAGCCCCACGGCTGCAGGCCGCGGTCCTCGTAGACCCGGTTCGCCACGGTGATCTGCTCCTCCCGCGAGGCCAGGTCGGCCCGCGAGGCGAAGTCGCCGCCGCCGGCGCCCAGCCAGGTCTGGATGTCGAACTGCAGGCCGCCGTAGTAGCCGTTGCCGGTGTTGATCGACCAGTTGCCGCTGGACTCGCACTCAGCGATGCGGTCCCACATGTCGGCGCGGGCCAGGTTGATGGCGCCGCCCGAGCCGGTGCTCGAGCCGGTGGAGCCGCTGTCGGCGACCGGGCGGGGCTTGGTGCCCACCGCCACGACGCGGGCGACCGGCTGCTGGGTGACGACCGACTTGAGCGCCTTCTTGCTCTCGGTCTTGCCGTCGACGGTCACCAGGCGGTACGTCACGACCTTGGCACCCTCACGGCCGGCCTTCACGGTCTTGTTCTGGCCCTTGAACAGCGAGGAGTCGCTCTTCTCCACCGTGCCGAACCCGATGGCCTGCGTCGCGTTGACGGTCTTGGTGCTCACGCGCTGGACGGCGATCTTGAGCCCGTCGCGGATGGGGGCGTTGAGGCCAGGCTTGACCCGGTCGTCGCGGTCGACCGTGATGCGCAGGTCGGCGAGCGCCTCCTTGACGGTCAGGCCGGTGGACGCGGTCGCCAGGTTCTTGCCGTCGACGTGGACCGCCACGGACTTCGGCGTAGAGACGGTCAG
This sequence comes from Knoellia sp. p5-6-4, assembly GCF_029222705.1. NCBI lineage: Bacteria > Bacillati > Actinomycetota > Actinomycetes > Micrococcales > Intrasporangiaceae > Knoellia > Knoellia sp. p5-6-4. The sequence continues at coordinate 113,133 of NZ_JARGZF010000003.1, read as the reverse complement.
GCTCAGACCCTCGCGGCCGAGGGTCTGCGAGCGGGAGGCCGACAGCTTGGCGGAGTCGGCGCGGATGCCGAGCTCCTGCAGCGCGGACGCGACCGTGGTGGCGGTGGTCCAGTACTCACGCGTCTTGCCGTCGACGGTGACGGTGAGCTTGCGGCCGTAGCGGACGACGATCTTCTGGCCGTCCTGGATCTTGCTGTCGGCCGAGGGGACGACCACGTCGTGCTCGCCGACGCGGATGTTCTGCTTCTCCAGGACGTCTGCCACGGTGCCTCCGAAGGAGCGCACGGACGAGGTCTTGCCATCCACGGAGAGGTTCACGGACTTGTCGAAGTAGGAAACGCCCACTGCGCCGGCGACGAGGGTCGTCACCACGGCGCCTTGCGCGACGCGTCTGACCGAACGAGAGATCACGATGCTCCAGTGCTCGAACTTCCCGGGCATCGGAACAGGCGCACGCGGGGGGGGTGACAGCGCACACCCTGCGTGTGAGACAGGGGCACCGTCCAACGGTGAAAAGGGGGTGTCGGTCCACCGTCATCGGCCTTCCAACACCCCGGGGGCGTGCCGCCAGGGGACAAACCGAACCCGGCTAACAGTCATCCACCATGACCGCGATTGGGGCGTAGGTCAAATTTTGGTAACGCCGAAGTCAATAGCCTGCGGGAACTACATGGGTGCCATTAGTGACTACGTCGACCTGGCCCGCGGCCCGCCGCCCGGGTCACCAGGGGCCGTACACGCGCTCCGAGTTGGCGCTCAGCGCCGCGCAGAGGGTGGGCACGGCGACCCCCATGACGTCGGCCATGACGCGCACCGTCAGCGGCACCAGGTAGGGCGCGTTGGCCGCTCCGCGCCACGGCGTCGGGGCCAGGTAGGGAGCGTCGGTCTCGACGAGCACCTGCTCCAGCGGGGTGACCGCCAGGGCGTCGCGGAGGGGGCGGGCGTTCTTGAAGGTGACCGTGCCCGCGAAGGACAGGAGGAAGCCCCGGTCGACGCACGCGCGGGCGACCGCGACGCCGCCACTGAAGCAGTGCATCACGGTGCACTCGGGCGCTCCCTCCTCGTCGAGGATGCGCAGCACGTCGTCATGGGCGTCGCGGTCATGGATCTGCAGAGCCTTGCCGAGGCGCTTGGCCAGGTCGATGTGCCAACGGAACGAATCCTGTTGCACGCCAACACCATCCCGGCCGGTGCGGAAGTAGTCGAGACCGGTCTCGCCGACCACGCGGATCCTGGGGTGGGCGGCGAGCGCCTCGATCTCCTCGTATGCCGCGTCGAGGGCCCCGGCCGCGGCGAGACGGGGCGCCTCGTTGGGGTGGAGGGCGACCCCGCCGAGGATCTCCGGGTGCTTGTCGACGAGCTCCACCGTGAAGCGTGCACCCGGCAGGTCGCACCCGATCTGCACGAGCCGGTCGACCCCGACGGCGACGGCAGCCGCCACCACCTCGGCCACGTCGGACGGCTCCTCGCCGTCGCGCGCGATGTCGAGGTGGGTGTGGTTGTCGACCACCGGGATGGGAAGCGGGTCGGGGGCCGTGGGCACCCGACGACCGGTCGCCGGACGGGACGGCTCAGGCGTCGCCATCGGCCTCGTCAGCGGCGTCACCCTGCAGCCGCCTGAGCTCCTCCTCGACCACGGAGTCGTCGAGCTTCTGGAACACCGGAGTGGGCTTGGTCACAGGGGCCCCGACACGCACCGGACGGGACTCCCACGAGGGGGTCGAGGAGTACTCACCGGTGATGACCGGGTAGGGGTGGCCGTCGTCGAGGTCGGTCACCTCGTCGACGCGGGGCATCGGCATGAACTGCCCCTCGCCGCCGAAGGTCGCGTGCACCGCGTTGGACGAGTGCGGCAGGAAGGGGCTGAGCATGGTGTTGAGGTCGACGACGGCCTGCGCGGTCACGTGGAGGATCGTGCCGAGCCGCTCGCGCTCGTCCTCACCCTTGAGCTTGAACGGCGCCTGGTCGGTGACGTACTTGTTCACCTCGCCGACCACGCGCATGGCCTCACCGATCGCCTGGCGCAGCCGGTGCCGGCCGATGAGCCCGCCGACGGTGTCGAAGCCCTCGCGCACCTTGGCCAGCAGCGCCTCGTCGTCAGCGGTGAGCTCGGCCGCGGGTGGGATCTCACCGAAGCTCTTGGCGATCATCGACGCCGTGCGGTTGACCAGGTTGCCCCAGCCGGCGACGAGCTCGCTGTTGGTGCGGGTGACGAACTCACGCCAGGAGAAGTCTGCGTCCTGGTTCTCCGGGCCTGCGGCGCAGAGGAAGTAGCGCAGCGCGTCGGGCTGGTAGCGCGAGAGCACGTCGCGCACGTAGATGACGTGGCCGCGGGAGGAGGAGAACTGCTTGCTCTCCATCGTGAGGTACTCGCTGGAGACGACCTCGGTGGGCAGGTTGAGCACCCCGTACGGACCGGGCTCTCCCCCGCGAGCCCCCTTGCCGGCATACCCGATGAGCTCGGCGGGCCAGATCTGGGAGTGGAAGGTGATGTTGTCCTTGCCCATGAAGTAGTAGGTGAGCGCCTCGGGGTCGTTCCACCACTCGCGCCAGCGCTCGGGCTCGCCGAGCCGGCGGGCCCACTCGATGGACGCCGAGAGGTAGCCGATGACGGCGTCGAACCACACGTAGAGCCGCTTCGTGGGCTGCTCGCGCCAGCCGTCGAGCGGCACCGGGATGCCCCAGTCGATGTCGCGGGTCATCGCGCGGGGCTTGATGTCATCGAGGATGTTGAGGCTGAACTTGATGACGTTGGGCCGCCAGGTGCCCGACGCCTCGCGCTCCTCGAGCCACTCGCGCAGCGCGTCGGCGAGCGCGGGAAGGTCGAGGAAGAAGTGCTGGGTCTCGATGAACTCCGGTGTCTCACCGTTGATCTTGGACCTGGGGTCCTTGAGCTCGGTGGGGTCGAGCTGGTTGCCGCAGTTGTCGCACTGGTCGCCGCGCGCCTCGGGGTAACCGCAGATGGGGCAGGTGCCCTCGATGTAGCGGTCGGGCAGGGTGCGGCCGGTCGACGGGGAGATCGCGCCCTTGGTGGTGCGCTCGATCATGTAGCCGTTGTTCCAGACCTGTGTGAACAGCTCCTGCGCCACGGCGTAGTGGTTGGCCGTCGTGGTGCGGGTGAACAGGTCGTAGGAGCAGCCGAGGTCGGCGAGCTCGTGGGCGATGACCCGGTTGTTCTTGTCGGCGAGCTCGCGGGCGGTCGTGCCCTCCTTGTCGGCCTGCACCAGGATGGGGGTGCCGTGCTCGTCGGTGCCGCTGACCATGAGCACGTCGTGGCCCGCCATGCGCATGTACCGGCTGAAGACGTCAGAGGGGACGGCGAACCCGGCCACGTGGCCGAGGTGCCGCGGCCCGTTGGCGTACGGCCAGGCGACAGCGGAGAGGACCTTCATGGGACGCAATCCTAGGGGGCACGCCACACCCGGCCTCGGGGTGCACGATGGTGGGCATGGAGCGGATCAGCCCCAGGCTCGTCAGCTGGGCCTCGGTGGTCGACGCCCAGGCGCTGGAGCAGGCTCGCCGCACGGCCGAGCTCCCGTTCGTCCACCCGCACGTCGCCCTGATGGCCGACGCCCACCCGGGCCTCGGCGCCACGGTCGGGTCGGTCATCCCGACGGACGCGGCCATCATCCCCGCCGCCGTCGGGGTCGACATCGGCTGCGGGATGATCGCCGTGCTGACGCAGTTCCGGGCCCCTGACCTGGCGGGCAAGCCCCTGCGCGCCCTCCGCGGTGCGATCGAGCGGGCCGTCCCGTTGTCCGCCGGCGCGGCCAACCGGCGCATCGTGGAGACCGCCGCACCGCGGGTCGCCCTGCTGGAGAAGGAGGCCGAGGCGATCGGCCTCGACCCCCACCGCTACTCCGACCGCTGGCGCGAGCAGCTCGGCTCGCTCGGCTCGGGCAACCACTTCATCGAGGTGAGCCTCGACGAGCAGGACCGCGTCTGGGCCTTCCTGCACTCCGGCTCGCGAGGGGTGGGCAACAAGCTCGCCCAGCACCATATCGACATCGCCCGGCGGATCATGAAGCGCGACCGGGTCGACCTGCCCGACCGCGACCTGGCCTACCTCACCGAGGGCACCGCCGAGTTCGACGCCTACATCCAGGACCTGCACTGGGCCCAGCACTACGCCCTGCTCAACCGCGAGGAGATGATGGACCGGGTCATCCGGCAGCTCGGCGAGTTCCTGCGTGAGCCGGTCGTCGAGGCCGAGCGGGTCAACTGCCACCACAACTTCACCGAGCGCGAGACGCACTCGGGCCGCGCCGTCTGGGTCTCCCGCAAGGGCGCCATCGAGGCACGCAAGGGGCAGCTCGGCCTCATCCCGGGCTCCATGGGCACCCGCTCCTACGTCGTCGAGGGACTCGGCAACGAGCTGTCGCTCTGCTCCGCCCCGCACGGCGCCGGCCGGCAGTTCTCCCGCACCGCGGCCCGCCGTCGCTTCAGCCGGGAGCAGCTACGCCGGGCCATGGCCGGCATCGAGTACCGCGACACCGACGCCTTCCTCGACGAGCACCCGCAGGCGTACAAGGACATCGACCAGGTCATGGCCGACTCGGCCGACCTCGTCCGCGTGCGGCACACGCTGCGCCAGGCGGTCAACGTGAAGGGCGACTGAGGCGCCGTTCGGGTCCTCGTGCGCCACACTCGTCGTGTGATCGAAGCCCTCACGGGAATGGGGCTGTCCGCAGCCGCGGGCCTGAACGCCTACATCCCCTTCCTCATCGTCGCGCTGGTGGCGCGGTTCACCGACCTCATCACCCTGCCGGCCTCCTACGCGTGGATCGAGAGCGGGTGGGCGATCGGCATCGGCGCCGTTCTGCTGCTCAGCGAGGTCGTGCTCGACAAGATTCCCGCGGTCGACACGGTCAACGACGCGGTGCAGACGTTCATCCGCCCGGCCATGGGCGGCCTGATGTTCGCCGCCACCTCGGCGGCGGCCGAGATCGACAGCTCGACCTGGATGGCCGAGCACCCCTGGGTCGGCATCGTGCTCGGCGTGGTGGTTTCCGGGCTCGTGCACACCGGCAAGGTCGCGGCCCGTCCAGTGGTCAACATGGGCACGGGTGGCCTCGGCGCGCCGGTGGTCTCCACCGCCGAGGACGGCGCCTCGGTGGGCCTGAGCCTGGCCGCGCTGTTCGCCCCCATCCTGTGCCTCATCGGCCTGGTCCTGCTGGCCTGGGCCCTCATCGCCGGCAGCCTCAGGGTGCGCCGGTGGCGCAGGCGCCGCGGAGGGGTGCCTGTCTGACCCGCCACCGAGCCCGCACGGCGGTGGGCGGCACCGGCACGCGGCCACGCGGCATACGCTGGCGCCCATGAGCTCCGGGGAGGCCACCGCCAGCGCGGCCGAGTCAGTGCCAGCGGAGTCGCTGAGCCGCCGCCAGGTGCTCACGGAGACCTGGCTCGTGCTGGGCGTCAGCCTGGGCGCCTCGGCCGTGTGGTCGGTGCTCAGCATCATCCGCAAGGTGACTGCCGAGGCCGCGCTGAACCAGCAGACCACGGCGATGAACTCGTCGGTCACCCCCGACCGGCCGTGGCTCGACCTGGCCTACCAGCTGGCCGGGATCGGCCTGGCCCTCGTGCCCGTCCTCCTGGCCCTGCACCTGCTGCGCCGGTCCGACCCCGACGCCCACCACGCCATCGGGGCCGACCTGCGCCGGCCCGGCCAGGACCTGCTGCGGGGCCTGCTGCTCACCGCAGCGGTGGGACTGCCCGGCCTGGCCCTCTACGCCGGCGCCCGGTCGCTCGGGCTGAACACCACCGTCGCTGCCGCCAACCTGGGCGAGCAGTGGTGGACCCTGCCGGTCCTCGTGCTGGCCGCCGCCCAGAACGCGGTGCTGGAGGAGGTCGTGATGGTCGGCTACCTCTTCACGCGCTGGCGCCAGGTCGGTTGGTCGGCGCCGCTGGTCGTGGGGCTCTCGGCGCTGATCCGCGGGACCTACCACCTCTACCAAGGCTTCGGCGCCTTCGTGGGCAACATCGCGATGGGGCTGCTGTTCGGCTGGGTCTACACGCGCACCCGCCGGGTCGGCCCCCTGGTGGTGGCGCACACCCTGCTCGACGTGGTCGCCTTCGTCGGCTACACGCTGCTGCGCGACCGCCTCTCCTGGCTCTGAGCCGCTCCTGCTACCGGGCGGCGAGGGCCGCGTCGTAGAGAGCCTTCTTCGACAGGCCGGTCTGCGCCGCCACGTCGGCGCACACGTCCTTGAGGCGCTCGCCCGCCGCGACCCGCTCCTGTATGCCGGGCAGCGCCTCCTCGACGGACGTCGTACGCCCGGGCGCCCCGGCGACCACGACCGTGATCTCGCCCTTGACGCCCTCGGCCGCCCAGTCGGCCAGCTCGGCGAGGCCTCCGCGCCGGACCTCCTCGTAGGTCTTGGTCAGCTCGCGGCACACCGCTGCCGGCCGTTCCGACCCGAAGGCCTCCGCCATGGCGCGCAACGACGCCTCGATGCGGTGTGGGGCCTCGAAGAAGACCATGGTGCGGCGCTCGTCCGCGAGCGCCTCGAGGGCGCGGGACCGCTCGCCGCCCTTGCGGGAGAGGAAGCCCTCGAAGCAGAACCGGTCGACCGGCAGGCCGGAGACCGCGAGCGCCATGAGCACCGCGCTCGGGCCGGGCACACAGGTGACGTGGACGCCGGCGTCGACGGCGGCAGCAACCAGGCGGTACCCCGGGTCCGACACCGACGGCATACCGGCGTCGGTCACGACGACCACCCGCTCGCCGGCCCGCAGGCGCTCGACCAGCTCCGGGGTGCGGCTCGCCTCGTTGTGCTCGTGGTAGCTGACGACCGAACCCCCGGGCGCGACGCCGAGGTCGGAACACAGGCGCTTGAGGCGGCGGGTGTCCTCGGCCGCGACCACGTCAGCGCTGGCGATCTCCTGCCCCAGCCGGGGCGCCGCGTCACGCGGGTCCCCTATCGGGGTGGCGGCGAGGACGAGGACACCGGTGCTGGCGGTCACCGGCTGATCCTCTCAGGTGGGGGCACCCCTCTACGATGGCGCCCATGACGCGCACCGAGCAGCTGCGATCCCGCCTGCTCGGATACCGGCCCACCGACGTGTTCTGGGGCTGGGCGGGCCCGCTGGCCCTGGCGCTGGTCGGCGGCCTCATGCGCTTCTGGTCGCTCGGCCGCCCCGACCAGCTCGTCTTCGACGAGACCTACTACGTCAAGCAGGGCGTCTCGATGCTGCGCCACGGCGTCGAGATGCGGGTGCCCGACTCGCTGAAGAAGCCCGACGAGCTCTTCACCAACGGGACGCCCGACGTGTTCGGCACCGAAGGTGACCTGGTGGTGCACCCTCCCGTGGGCAAGTGGGTCATCGCGGGCGGCGAGTGGCTCTTCGGGCAGACCTCGTCCTTCGGCTGGCGCTTCTCCGTGGCCCTGCTGGGCACCCTGTCGATCCTCATGATCGGGCGGGCGGCGCGGCGGATGTTCGGCTCGACCCTGCTCGGCACCGTCGCGGCCTTCCTGCTCGCGTTCGAGGGGCACCACTTCGTGCACTCGCGCACCGGGCTGCTCGACATCATCGTGATGTTCTGGGCGCTGGCGGCGTTCTGCGCGCTGCTCATCGACCGCGACCGGTCGCGGGCCCTGCTCGCCGAGCGTGTGGCGGCCCGCTCCCCGGCCGGACTGCCGTCACGTCTGGGCTGGGGCCCGTGGCTCGGCGCGCGCCCGTGGCGCTGGGTGGCGGGCGCCTGCCTCGGGCTCGCCGCCGGCACGAAGTGGTCGGGGCTGTTCTTCCTCGTGGCCTTCGGGCTCATGACCGTCTGGTGGGACATGGGCGCCCGCCGTGCGGCCGGGGTGCGGCACTGGTTCTGGGCGACCATCGTCAAGGACGGCCTGTTCGCCGCGCTCGCCCTGGTGGGTGCGACGCTGGCCACCTACCTGGTCTCCTGGGTCGGCTGGTTCCGCTCGACCGCCGGCTACGACCGCCAGTGGGCGGCGGAGAACCCGCGTTGGGGGTGGAGCTGGGTGCCCGACCCGCTGCTGTCCCTGTGGAAGTACCACCAGGAGATCTACACCTTCCACGTCGGGCTGACCTCCGACCACCCCTACAAGACCAACCCGTGGTCGTGGATGGTCCAGGGGCGTCCGACCTCCTTCTTCTACGAGGGCCCGAAGAAGGGCCAGGACGGCTGCGCGGTCGAGCAGTGCTCCAAGGCGATCACCTCCATCGGCACGGTCTCCATCTGGTGGCTGGGCGCGATCGCGGTCTTCGTGCTCCTCTACCACTGGCTGCTGCGCCGGGACTGGCGCGCCGGCGCCGTGCTCGCGGGCCTGGCCGGCGGCTACCTGCCCTGGTTCAACTACCAGCACCGCACGATCTACTCGTTCTACTCGATCGCCTTCGAGCCCTGGGTGGTGCTGGGCGTGGTGTTCGTGCTCGGCCTGGTGCTCGGGAGGCGTGGCGCATCGTGGCGGCGGCGCCAGTGGGGCCTGTATGCCGTCGGCGGCTACCTGCTGCTGACCCTCGCCCTGTTCGCGTGGTTCTGGCCCATCTACACCGCGCAGGTGATCCCGCAGCCGCAGTGGTCGGACCGCATGTGGTTCCCCAGCTGGATCTGAGCCAGCGCGGGGCTGCGCCTCATACAAAGGGATGAGGCCCCGCTAGGGCCTTCGTCCACACATGGCGACCGCCGTCCCCCGCCACCCCCGCGCCCGCGGGCTCCAGCGCTTCGGGAGCATCCAGACATAGGCGGGCAGACCGATCCGCGGCACTGCTGCCCAACACGTCGAGTCAGGCCCCTTTGCCATCGTTTGCCTCTTCATGACTGATCCTTGGCGCTCTCTTTACTATCTCTTGACGTTTCCACCAGCCACTCGCAGACTCTCGTCCACTGGCTTCGGAAACGCCCGATGCCACACGATTCAGCGATATCGGGGACAGCAAGCAGGGGGATCGTCCGGTCGGGGCACATCGTGCGCGCGACCGTGGGGGAACTCGTCGGCACCACCTCGGATCGCCAGAGCGAGAGGCACCCCGATGAAGACACGCGTCATGGCCGCCGCCGGGACCCTGGGTCTCGTCGTCGCACTGTTCCCCCTGGCGACCGCGACCGCCGCACCCGGAGACCTGATGGTCTGCCACAACGGCAGCCTCGTCCCGTCCGGCAACAGCAACGGCCATGAGAACCACCCGGGCGACCTGATCGAGGGCCGCGACGGCACCGCAGAGCAGATCCGTGCAGCCTGCGGAGGCTCCTCCACCCCGACCACGAGCACCACGACGACCACGAGCACGTCCACCGCGACATCGACGGTGACCGAGACGGTCACCAGCACCGTCACGGTGCCCGGGCCGACGGTCACGGAGCCGGGGCAGACCGTGACCCTGCCCGGCCAGACGGTGACGCTGCCGCGTGAGACCGTCACCGTCGCAGGCCAGACTGTCACGCTGCCCGCACAGACGGTGACGCTGCCCGGCGAGACGGTGACCCTGGCCGGGAAGACCAGCACGGTCACCAAGACCGTGCCGGGACCGGTCAGCACGGTCACGGTCACCGGCACCGCCACCACCGGCACCGGCGCGGGCGCGGGCGTCGCGGCAACCGAGGACGGGCCGTCGAAGAGCCTTGCCTACACCGGTTCGAGCGCCTGGGAGCCCGTCGGCCTCGGCGCTGGGCTGCTCCTGGCCGGCCTGCTGCTGCTCCTCGGCCGTCGCAGCCTCACCGTGGAGCGCCGCCACTGACGTCGACGCCGCGACAGCGAAGGACATCACAGGAGGAGCCGGGCGACATCGCCCGGCCCCTCCCGTGATGCGGCGGGTCAGCGCCCGACCGCGGAGACCGCGCCGCCCCGTTCTCGCCCTCCCGTCACGAGGACACCGACAGCGAAGACGAGGACGACCACCAGGAACGCGAGGCTGAGCAGGTCCTGCAGCTCGCTCGCGAGTCCGCTGTAGCCCACGTCCACCCCCATGGCCGTGGAGACCACGCCGGCGAGCAGGGCGGTCCAGCCCAGCCAGCCGGGCACCCGCCGGCTGGCGAGAAGCGCCGCACCGAGGAGCAGCAACGCCCCGCCCATCAGGAGGCGGAAGTAGCTCTGGAAGCCCCATTCGAGCCAGCGGACCGTCTCGGCGCTGGCCAGCCGGATCGGTTTCTCCGTTCCGGTCGCGCTGTACCAGGCGTCGACCGCCTGCTTGAGACCGACGCCGTCGAGGCCCTGCAGCAGCGCCCAGGTCGCGGCCGTGGCCACGGTCAGCGCAGCTGCGAAGTGTGACAGCAGGTTCGGCCACCCAGCGGTGCGCGTCGCGAGGGCGAGGACCAGCAGCCCAGCCAGGGCCAGCAGGACGCCCACGAACTGGCCCAGGTGCACCGTGACCCAGCTGTCGCTCGTCGCGTACGCGGTGAAGATCACCGGGTGGTTGTCCTCATCCCCCGCCGGGTGGAAGCGCGTCGAGACGGCGTTGACCAGGAAGCCCGCGACCAGCAGCGCGCCGGCGAGCCCCACATCGCGCCGACCCGTGCCGACCGACTCCGTGTTTCGTTCAATGGTTTTCGAGCTCATGGGAACCAGTCCTCTCGGTTCCGTCGGCCTGCCCTTGTCTTGTCCGGCAGCGGCCTCCTGCTCGCACGTGGGCACCCGGGCGCCACCGGCTGTGAGGGTCCGGCTGCCCGACGGATGGGGCGACTCGTCCTGGGGGCGCTGCCCGCCGTCGGGTGGCCGGCCATGATCAGCGTGCGCCTCGAGGCTAGGCAGTCCGACGACGAGTGGCCTCATCCGTGACGGGTGAGGCCTCACCGCACCCCACTCGCCTCCGCAGGCTGACGACCTCCCCACCCGCGGGCGGAATAAACCCCATAGGGGTATGGTTGCGGCGTCTGAAGGAGGCGCCACCATGACCGAGCACGAGCCGCACCCCGCCGTCATCCCGGGCTACATCGACAACAAGGACGCCCAGCTCAAGCGCCTGCGCCGCATCGAGGGCCAGGTCCGCGGGCTGCAGCGGATGGTCGACGCCGACACCTACTGCATCGACATCCTGACGCAGGTCTCCGCCGCCACCAAGGCCCTCGAGGCCGTGGCCCTCGGCCTGCTCGACGACCACCTGCGTCACTGCATGGCACACGCCGCCAGCGACCCGGTGGAGCTCGACGAGAAGGTCACCGAGGCCTCGGTGGCGATCGCGCGGCTGGTCCGGTCATGAACCACCACCACGGGAGAGGGAAGGACACGAGATGAACCAGCTGCCCATGGCAGACACCGGCGGAGGCTGCGCCTGCTGCTCCACCGCCACCACCACCAACAGCACCACCGAAACCAAGGAGAGACCTGTGAGCACCCAGACCTTCAGCGTCACCGGCATGACCTGCGGCCACTGCGTGAGCGCCGTCAGCAGCGAGCTCAAGGAGATCCCGGGCGTCACCGACGTCACCGTCGACCTCGTCGCCGGCGGCACCTCTGCGGTGACCGTGGCCAGCAACTCCCCCGTGAGCGAGTCGGACGTCGCGGCGGCCCTCGACGAGGCCGGCGACTACCAGCTCGCCTGACCAGCAGCGCGCCCCGAGAGGGGCGGGAAGGACGGCACCCATGACCACCCACGTGGAAGACGCGCAGCAGCAGAGCCGCGATGTCGAGCTCGTGATCGGGGGCATGACCTGCGCCTCGTGCGCCGCCCGCATCGAGAAGAAGCTCAACAAGATGCCGGGCGTCTCGGCCAGCGTGAACTACGCCACCGAGAAGGCCCGGGTGCACTTCTCCGCCGACGTCGCCCCCGAGGACCTCGTCGCCACTGTCGAGGCCACCGGCTACACCGCCGCCCTTCCCGCCCCGCCTTCGCAGGACCAGCCGGCCGAGGACGCCGGCCAGCGCGCCAAGGACGAGGAGGCTGCGGCCTGGCGCCAGCGACTGGTCGTCTCTGCCGTCCTCACGGTCCCGGTGCTGCTCATGTCGATGGTGCCGGCCCTGCAGTTCGACAACTGGCAGTGGTTGTCGCTGACCCTCGCCTCGCCCGTCGTCGTCTGGGGCGCCCTGCCCTTCCACCGCGCCGCCTGGACCAACCTGCGCCACGGCGCCGCCACGATGGACACGCTGATCTCGGTCGGCGTCGGCGCGGCATACCTCTGGTCGCTCTGGGCACTGTTCTTCACGCACGCCGGCACCACCGGCATGCGGATGCCGTTCGAACTGCTGCCCAGCCGCGCCGGCGGCGACGTCCACATCTACCTCGAGGTGGCCGCGGCCGTCACGACGTTCATCGTCGCGGGCCGCTACTTCGAGGCTCGCGCCAAGCGCACCTCCGGCGCCGCCCTGCGGGCGCTGCTCGACATGGGCGCCAAGGACGTCGCCGTGCTGCGTGACGGCACCGAGGTCCGTATGCCGGTGGGCCGGCTCTCCACGGGAGATCAGTTCGTGGTGCGCCCCGGAGAGAAGATCGCCACCGACGGCGTGGTCGTCAGCGGCACCTCGGCGGTCGACGCCTCGATGCTGACCGGCGAGTCGGTGCCGGTCGAGGTCGGCCCCGGCGACGCGGTCGTCGGCGCCACCGTGAACGCCGGCGGACGACTGGTCGTGGAGGCCACCCGGGTCGGGTCCGACACCCAGCTGGCCCAGATGGCGCGGCTGGTCGAGGAGGCGCAGAACGGCAAGGCCGAGGTGCAGCGCCTCGCCGACCGGGTCTCCGCCGTCTTCGTCCCCATCGTCATCGGTCTGTCTCTGGCGACGCTGGCGGCCTGGCTGCTGACGGGGCACTCGGCCACGGCGTCGTTCACCGCCGCCGTCGCCGTGCTGATCATCGCCTGCCCCTGCGCCCTCGGGCTGGCCACGCCCACCGCGCTGCTCGTCGGCACAGGTCGGGGCGCGCAGCTCGGCATCCTCATCAAGGGTCCGCAGATCCTCGAGTCCACCCGCCGGGTCGACACGGTCGTGCTCGACAAGACCGGCACCGTCACCACCGGGCAGATGAGCATGACCGATGTGCACCCCGCCGAGGGCGAGTCCGCCGAGGAGGTGCTGGCGGTCGCCGGCGCCCTGGAGGACGCCTCCGAACACCCCATCGGGCGAGCGGTCGCCGGGTACGCCCGGGGGGCCGGACACACGCTGGCCCCGGTCGAGGGCTTCGAGGGCCACGGCGGCAACGGCGTCTCCGGCGTGGTCGACGGCCGCGCGGCCATGGCCGGACGCCGGTCATGGCTGGCCGAGCAGTGGTCACTCACCGCGCCCGACAGCCTCGTCCCGCTCGCAGAGGCGGCGCAGGCGCACGGCCGCACGCCCGTGTGGGTGGCCTGGGACGGAGCCGTCCGGGCGGTCGTCGTGGTCTCCGACACCGTCAAGGAGTCGTCGGCGCAGGCCGTCGCCGAGCTGCGCGAGCTGGGCCTGCGGCCGGTGCTGCTCACGGGCGACAACGCCCGGGCGGCCTGGGCCGTGGCCGAACAGATCGAAATCTCCCCCGACGACGTCGTCGCCGAGGTGCTGCCGGCCGACAAGGTCGACGTGGTCAAGCGCCTGCAGGACGAGGGCGCCGTGGTGGCCATGGTGGGTGACGGCGTGAACGACGCCGCAGCGCTGGCGCAGGCCGACCTCGGCCTGGCCATGGGCACCGGCACCGACGTCGCGATCGAGGCCTCCGACCTGACCCTGGTCAGCGGCGACCTGCGGGCGGCGCCTGACGCGATCAGGCTGGCCCGTGCCACGCTGGGGACCATCAAGGGCAACCTGTTCTGGGCGTTCGCCTACAACGTGGCGGCCCTGCCGCTGGCGGCGCTCGGCCTGCTCAACCCGTTGATCGCGGGAGCCGCGATGGCGTTCAGCTCGGTGTTCGTCGTGAGCAACAGCCTGCGCCTGCGCCACTTCACCCCGACCCGCTGACAAGGAGGAGCCGTGCCGACGACCGCACACCTCTCCAGCCACCCGGCCACCGCTCTTCCCCGGGCCGCCGTCGACACCGGCGTCGGCAGCCTGAGCGGGTGGGTCGCCGCCCTCCTGGTGGTGATGGTGCTGGGGGCCATCGCCTGGTGGGCCACCCGGCCCTCCCGCCGCCGCAAGCCGTGACCGGCGCTCGCCGTCCTCATTCCAACCATATGTAGAATGATGGAATGAGGACGGCGAGCTCCCTGCAGCTGGGCCTTCGAGAGAACGCGGCCCAGTTCAGCCTCCTGGTCGCGGTCAACGCGCTCGTCGGCGGGATGCTCGGCCAGGAGCGCACCGTGCTCCCCCTGCTCGGCGAGCAGGAGTTCGGGCTGCGCGCCCACACGGCCGGCCTGACGTTCATCCTCGTGTTCGGCCTGGCCAAGGCCGGCACCAACTACGTCGCGGGCGCCTGGTCTGACCGCTGGGGGCGCAAGCCCGTCCTCGTGGCCGGCTGGCTCGTGGCCGTGCCGGTGCCGCTGCTGCTGATCTGGGCGCCGACGTGGGGCTGGGTCATCTTCGCCAACGTGCTCCTGGGCATCAGCCAGGGGCTGACCTGGTCGACCACCGTGGTGATGAAGATCGACCTGGTCGGCCCCGCTCGGCGCGGCCTCGCGATGGGCCTCAACGAGGCCGCCGGGTATGCCGCGGTGGCAGTCACCGCGCTGGCCACCGGATATCTCGCGCAGACCTACGGCCTGCGGCCTGCACCGTTCCTGCTGGGGGTCGCCTTCGCGGCCCTTGGCCTGGGCCTGTCGACGCTCGCGGTGCGGGAGACCCGCGAGCACGCCCGGCTCGAGGCGGCCAACCACGTCGCGCGTGCCGACGGCAGGCACGACCACCTCCACGGTGAGCTCACCGACCGGCAGGTCTTCACCCAGACCAGCTTCCGCGAGCCGGCCCTGTCCTCGGCCAGCCAGGCCGGCCTGGTCAACAACCTCAACGACGGCCTGGCGTGGGGGCTCTTCCCGATCCTCTTCGCCGGCGCCGGCCTCTCCGTGGCCAGGATCGGCATCCTCGCCGCCCTCTACCCGGCCGTGTGGGGCGCCGGGCAGCTGGTCACCGGCGCCCTGTCCGACCGGTGGGGCCGCAAGTGGCTCATCGCCTCCGGCATGTGGCTCCAGGCGGTCGCGCTCGGCCTGGTCGCCCTGGCCGACGCGTTCGCGGCCTGGGCCGTCGCCGCCGCCCTGCTCGGTGCGGGCACCGCCCTGGTCTACCCCACCCTGCTGGCCTCGATCGGTGACGTCGCCCACCCGGCCTGGCGGGCCCGCGCGGTCGGGATCTACCGGCTCTGGCGCGACGGCGGGTTCGCGGTCGGCGCGCTCCTCGCTGGCATCGTCGCCGACCTGCTCGGGGTCCGTGCAGCCGTGTGGACCGTGGCGGCCCTGACCGCCGTCTCGGGACTGGTCGTCGCGGTACGTATGTACGAGACCCATCACCGCCCGGCGCCAACAGGTGGGCCCGCGGCCGACAGGAAGGTCGTCCTCGATGGGTGAGCGACAGGCCAAGGACGCCCTGTTCGCGGAGTTCGCCGCGGTCGGGAAGGTCCTGGGCAACCCCAAGCGACTCGAGCTGCTCGACCTGCTCACGCAGGGACCCCGCAGCGTCGAGGAGCTGGCCGCCGCGGCGGAGCTCGGCATGAGCACCTGCTCGGCGCACCTGCAGACGCTGCGCGAGGCAGGCCTGGTCGCAACCCGTCGCCGGGGCAAGCGCATCTACTACTCCCTCGCTGGTGACGACGTCGCCGGCCTGTGGGCCCACCTGCGCCAGGTCGCCCAGCAGCGCCGTCCGCACACCGAGCTCGCCCGCCGCGCCTACCTCGGCCCCGACGACACCGAGGCCATCGACACCGAGGAGCTGAGGCGACGGCTCGGCGACGGCGGCACCGTGGTCCTCGACGTGCGCCCGGCCACCGAGTTCGAGTCGGCCCACCTGCCCGGTGCCGTGAGCATCCCCTTGGAGGAGCTCGCCGACCGGATCGCCGAGCTGCCGCGTGACGCCGAGATCGTCGCCTACTGCCGCGGCCGCTACTGCGTCCTGGCCCACGACGCGGTGCGCCTCCTCGCGGCCCACGGCCGGCACGCGAGGCGGGCCGACGAGGGCATCCTGGAGTGGCGCCTGGCCGGCATACCGGTGCAGGGAGGCGCCGCCTGAGGCTCGCCCGCCCGGAGCTGCGGCGACCCGGCGCTCACCAGGCCACCTCCTTGCACCCGGTGTGGGTGTCGGGCTCGACCTGCAAGGTGGCGTGCTCGACGCCGAACCTCACCTTCATCATCTGGCTGGCCTGGTCGAGCACGGCGTGCGCGTCGGCCTCCCGGTCGGTCATCAGGTGCGCGGTGGCGACATTCATGCCCGAGGTCAGGGTCCACACGTGCAGGTCGTGGACGTCGACCACCCCGGGGATGCGCTGCAGCTCACCAGCCACCTCGTCGGGGTGCATCCCACTGGGCGCGTGCTGCCCGAGCACCGCGAGCACCTCACGGCCGAGCACCACCGCGCGCACCGCGACGAAGACCGCGATGGCCAGGGCGATGCTGGTGTCCCACCACACGTCTCCGGTGACCGCGACGAGCGTGCCGGCCACGATCACACCCACCGAGCCGAGCGTGTCGGCCACCACCTCGAGGTAGGCGCCCTTGACGTTGAGGCTCTCCTGCGCGCCGCCGCGCAGCAGCAGGAGCGCGACGATGTTGACGACCAGGCCGAGGGCGCCCACGAGCAGCATCGGCCCCGCGGCGACCTCCGGGCTCGACCCGATCCGCCCGACGGCCTCGAGCGCGATGTAGGCCGAGACGCCGAGCATGAGGAGGACGGCCAGTCCCGAGGCGAAGACCTCGGCGCGGTAGGAGCCGAAGGTGCGCCGGCCCGTCGTGTCCTCACGCGTGGCGATGCGGGTCGCCACCAGGGCTGCGCCCAGCGCGACGACGTCGGCGGCCATGTGGCCGGCATCGCTGAGCAGGGCCAGCGACCCCGAGAGCAGGCCGGCGACGAGCTCCACGACGAAGAAGCCGGCCACCAGTCCGAACGCGAGGCGCAGTCGCCAGCGGTGCGTCGCCCCGGCGTGCCCGTGGCCGTGGCCCTGGCCGTGGCCGTGGCCGAGAGACGACACGGTGTCATCGGATCGCATGATCAGACGCTACGTCCCTGGGCAACCAGGAGCAGCAGGGGTGCGGGCGAGTCCGAGCACCGGCAGAACGCCCGCGCAACCCGCATGTTTCGAGTGCCAGGGGTGGGGGCCCTCGTGAACCGAGCGAACCGCGACCGTTGCGCGGTGTAACCCCGCGGCACCTCCGGCGTTGTAGGGGGCGTGACGACCACGCTGAAGGTCCTGGCGACCGCCATGGTGCTGTACCTCCTGCTCGGAGCCTGGTTCGCGGCCGGCGCGCAGCAGCATCAGCTGTGGGCCTGCCCGGCTCCCGAGGAGCCGCACGGACAGATCCTGCACGACCAGCGGCTTTCACCCGAGTGTCAGCCGACGGTGACGACGGCCGACCGGGTGGAGCAGTTCACGGCCGCCATGGTCTTCGGCATTCCGTTCACGATCATCAAGGCCGTCAATGGAGGCGACTGACGACTTGTCGGTGGCTAGGTCCTGATCCTGACTCGCGCCTGCCCGGCGTCACGGCTGGCTCGGCGAGTGACGAAGGCTGCGGCAGCCGTCGTGACCGGCACGGCGGAGATCAGGCCGATCGTCCCCACCATGCTTCGCACCAGTTCGGTGGCCACGAGCTGGTCGGACAGCACCTGTCCGATCGGGTCGTCAAGTGCCACGACGAGGACGAGCAGTGGCAGCGAGGCTCCGGCGTAGGCGAGCACGATGGTGTTGATCACCGACGCGATGTGTGCTCGTCCGACGCGGATGGCGGCTCGGTAGAGGGTCCCCGTGCTGTAGTCAGGGTTGGCCTCGGCCAGTTCCTGGACGGTGGCGGCCTGGGTGACCGTCACGTCGTCGAGGACGCCGAGGGAGCCGATGAGGATGCCCGCCAACAGCAGGCCACGCAGGTTGACGCCGTGCAGCTGGCCGACGGCGAACGAGCTGTCATCGGCAGCTCCCGCGAGCTGCATCGTCTGCACGGCCACCACGGACAGGACCCCGGTGATGAGCAGGCTGACGATGGTGCCCGCCACGGCGACGGTGGTGGTTCGACCGATGCCGTGGGTGAGGTACAGCACGACCAGCACGATGGCGGCACACCCGACGATCGCGACGGCCAGCGGCGGCTTGCCGTCGAGGATGGCCGGGATCACGAAGCCCAGGATGACGGCGAACGTGAAGGCCAGTCCCAGCAGCGCGGAGACCCCACGCCACCGCCCGAACGCCACCACGGCAAGCACGAACGCACCGACGAGCACCCACAGCTGGGTGCCCCGCAGGTGGTCGACGATGGCGTACTGCGTGCCCGGCGGGTTGCCCGCCGAGTAGGACAGCGCGACCTCGTCACCGACCGCGACGGTCGGCGCGCCGGTGCCGGTCGGGAGCGGGACCGTGACCGTGCTGCCCTCGCCGTCGCCGGTGGTCAGGCGCACCTGGGTCGTGCCGCAGGGACCCGTCGGGGCTGGTGCCCCTCCGGGACTCTCGGTCGGTCGCTGCGGACAGGGCTGTTGCGCGATGCTGGCCACCACGCCCTCGACCTGCTGGGTGCTGCCACCGGGCGCCTCGACCGAGCTGTCCGGCCAGAGCCACACCATGGCGAGCGCGACGAGGATGAGCAGCGCACCGACGCCGGCCAGGACCTTCGGCGGGGTCGGGCCGTCACCGCGACGTCTGTGGGCGTGGGCGTGCCGTCCTGCCACGTCGATGAGTCCTCTCGGCGGGGGGGTGTCCGGGTGAGTCATCCTCCCCTGCCGCCGAGTGCACCCGCAAAGCGGCCCGGGGCCTTCGGCATCCCCTGAGGTCCCCTGAAGGGCCCGGGCCAGAACTGTGCGCCGGGCATGACGTCGAAACCCACCCGATGACGTCCCCGACACAGTGATGTCATGCCGTCGCTCGACCGCGTCGTGGCCACCTGAAGCCGGCATCGACCTGCAGCTGGAGGAACGGCACGACCGCCATCTCGTCCTCACGCAGCCGGTCGTCCGGCTCCGGTGGCGCGGAGCCGGTGGCTTCCCGGACGCCCATCAACAGGTCAAGGGCAACCCCGGTGCGATCGCTGACCTGCCTGAACGTCTCACCTCCGAGGGCGGCAAAGCGCTCGTATGCCGCGGCGTCCAGGAAGGCGAACGAGATCGCCCCGCGCTTGACGGCTGCGGCCACGTGGTCGAAGGGGATCTCCGCATCCTCGAGGGACTTGGCCATCAGCGCCCGGCGCACATCACCCGGCGAGAAGCGACTCGGCTCGTCGGGGGCGACGATGCCCAGGGCCACCAGACGATCGAGGCCGGACGGCTCGATCCCGGCGCGCTCGGCCGCCTCGTCGCGGGAGTACCAGGTCACGCCGACCAGCGTACGAGCCGGCTCAGAACAGACGCTCCAACGTGACCAGCCGGTGCTCGGTGGCGGCGACGACCTCGAGGGTCTTCCCGCTGCCTGTGGCGTCGAGCGCCTGGATGTCGGAGGCTCCCGCCTTCGTGGTCTGCCACGACCTGCCGGCGTCCGTGCTCAGGTGGAGGCGACCCTCCGGCGACAGTCCTGCGACCGTCTGTCCGCCGGCCCAGTCGACGAACAGCAGGAGCGGGGCACCCTTCATCGGCGCCCAACGCCGACCGCCGTCGTCGGAGCCCATGAGCCCGTCGGCGGTGGTGGCAAGGACTCGTCGACCATCGGGCGAGATGGCGAGGCTCCTCGGTGGTGAGGCGAGGTCGCCGGTCTCCCAGGTACGGCCGTCCGTGGTGGTGCGCACGGTTCCGTCGAACCCGAGGACGCGTTCCGGGGTCGCGGCGAGGGCGTGGAAGTCCGATGAACCCCCGCGGGAGAGCACCGTCCAGGACCGGCCGCCATCACGGCTCTCGAGGAGGCCTGCCGGCTGCGGGAGGTCCACGCCAGGCCCGGGGTGGCCGGAGGCGTAGTAGTGGCCGGGCCCTGCCACCGTGAACCCCATGAGGTCGATGGTGGGGCCGACCTTGCGTGGCTCGCCCTTCCCGTAGACGTAGAGTCCCTCGTGCGTCGCCACGAGGACTTCTCCGGTGCCGGGCTCGCGGGCCACGGCGTGGACGTGAGCCGACGGCAGTGCCCGCGCAGTCGGTGTGGCTGAGGGCTTTGCGGTGGTGGCAGCCGGGGCGGAGCTCGGGTCAGGTGCCGCGGTCACGCGCGGGGACGGCACCGCAGTGGCGTCGGTCGCCACCGTCCCCCTGCTCGCACACGCCGATAGCCCCAACGAGGTCGCACAGGCCAGCGCGCTCAGGGCCAGGGCGACGGGTCGCCGTGGTCCTACGGAGCTCACTTGAGCAGGCCCTGCATGGTGGCGATCTCCTTCTTCTGCCCCTCCACGACCGCCTGGGCGAGTCCCTTGACCTCGGCGTCCTCGGTGGAGGAGAGGACGTCCTGGGCCATCGTGACGGCGCCCTGGTGGTGGGCGATCATCATCTCCAGCCAGAGCCGGTTGAACTCGGCGCCCTGTGCCGACTCCAGCGATGCCATGTCCGCCACGGACATCATGCCGCTGGTCCCGTGGTCCATCGATGCCGAGGTCGGAGCTCCCCACTCGCTAAGCCAGCTCGTCATCGTCGCGATCTCCGGGTCCTGGGCGGCCTTGATCTGCTGGGCCAGCCTCTCGACATCAGGGGATGTCGAGGAGTTCGCCAGGGCGAGGTCGGCCATCTCGATGGCCTGCCGGTGGTGGGGGATCATCATCTGCGCGAACATCACGTCGCCCGCCCGGCTGCCGGAGCTCGACTGCGCCGAGGTCGAGCCGGAGCCTCCGTGACCGTTCATCCCGCCCATGGACTGCGAGACGTCCTCGTCAGAGCCACAGGCGCCGAGGAGCAGGACGGCGACGAGGCCGGCACCGGCCAGGGTGATGGATCGCTTGGTGTTGAACACAGGTTGTTCACTCCTTCGGAGGGCGTGGTGGATCGACTCGCGAGGACCCACCCTGGATCTGACAGCTGGGCGAATTCGTAGGCGTTTGCTGAAGATTCGATGAAGATGGGCAGTTCGGTTGGGTCGCCTGCCCCGGTTGGGGGCGTCCCTGACGCGCTAACCCACGCTGCCAGCGGGCACCTGGGGGGCGCCGCTCCGCCTCGTGCGCTGCCGGAGCCGGCGGTTTGGGGAGGTTGAGCCGCTTCAGGAGCAGAGCGTTGACAGCCACGATGACGCTCGAGCCCGACATCGCCAGCGCCGCCACCTCCGGCCGCAGCACCAAGCCGAGTGACGGCTCGAAGACACCAGCCGCGATGGGCAGTGCGACGGCGTTGTAACCCACCGCCCAGCCGAGGTTCTGGCGCATCTTCCGCAGCGTGCCGCGCCCGATCCTCAGCGCGGTGGGGACATCGAGGGGATCCGAGCGCATCAGCACCACGTCAGCCGTCTCGATGGCGACGTCAGTCCCCGCGCCGATGGCGATGCCGAGGTCTGCCTGCGCAAGGGCAGGGGCGTCGTTGACGCCGTCACCGACCATGGCAACCCGCCTGCCGGCCCGCTGCAGCTCCGCGACCTTGGCGGCCTTCTCGCCGGGAAGGACCTCGGCGATGACGGTGTCGATGCCCAGCTGGCCCGCGATGCGGCGTGCAGTGGCCTCGTTGTCCCCACTGAGCATGACCACCTCGACGCCGAGCTCGTGGAGCGCCTCCACGGCCTGCGCGGAGGTCTCTCGCGCGGCATCAGCCAGGCCGATGACCCCGACACCGCGACCGTCCACGGCCACCAGCACGGCGGTGCGGCCCGAGTCTGCAAGCTCGTCGCGACGGGCCAACAGGGTGGCCATCTCGACACCCTCCTGCGCCATGAGCTTGCGGTTGCCGACCACGACCGTCCGGCCGCCCACCTCACCGACTGCCCCATGCCCTGGGACGTTGCGGAAGCGCGACGGCGCGGTGACCGCGACACCCCGCTCCGCGGCATACCGGACGATCGCACCGGCGAGCGGATGCTCGGACTCGTGCTCGACGGAGGCGATCAGTGACAGCAGCTGCGCCTCGTCGATGCCGTCGACGATGACGTCGGTCACCTCGGGCTCGCCCTTGGTCAGCGTCCCCGTCTTGTCCATCACGACGGTGTCGATGCGAGCCGACGCCTCGAGCGCAGCAGCGTTCTTGACCAGGACGCCCCGCTTCGCGCCGAGACCGGTGCCGACCATGATCGCCGTCGGAGTGGCCAGGCCCAGCGCGTCGGGGCAGGTGATCACGACCACCGTGATGGCGAACAGCAGCGCAGTCTCCACACTCGCCCCCGACCACAGCCAGACGAGGAACGTTCCGAGGCCTCCGACCAGGGCGACCAGCACGAGCCAGAAGGCGGCCCGGTCGGCGAGCCGTTGCCCGGGCGCCTTGGAGTTCTGGGCCTCCTGCACCAGGGCGACGATCTGGGCCAGCGCGGTGTCCGAGCCGACCTTCGTCGCGCGGACGCGCAGGGTGCCGGTGGTGTTGATCGACGCGCCGATGACCTCCGACCCCGGCGACTTGGCGACGGGAAGACTCTCCCCTGTGACCATCGACTCGTCGACCTCCGAGACGCCCTCCTCGACGACGCCGTCGACCGGCACCTTGCCGCCGGGCCTGATGAGCAGCAGGTCGCCGACGTGCACCTCTGCGGTGGGCACCTCCACCGGCCGGCCCTCGCGCAGGACCGTGGCCATGGGTGGGGCGAGGTCCATCAGGGCGCGGATGGCGTCGTTCGCGCCGCCGCGGGCCCGCATCTCGAACCAGTGGCCCAGGAGCACAAAGGTGGTCAGCATGGCCGCGGCCTCGTAGAAGACCTCACCGCCTCCCGTGAGGGTCACGCCCACGCTGTACAGCCAGCCCGCTGCGACGGCCACGGCGACGAGCACCATCATGTCGAGCGTGCGGTTGCGCAGGGCACGGAACGCTCCGTCGAAGAAGATCCAGGCGGAGTAGAAGACCACCGGCAGGCTGAGCAGGAGCCCGAAGACGTCGTCACGCAGGCCGAACGGTGCCGGCACGGTGAACCCGAGCATGTCCCGGCCCATCGGCGACCACAGCGTGATCCCCAGCGTCATGACGGCCGCGACGACGAACCGGTTGCGCATGTCGCGGACCATGTCGTCCATCGACATCCCCGCGTGACCGCCGTGACCCATCACCTCGTGGGCAGTGTGCTCCCCGTGCCCCGCCTCAGGCGCTGCCTGGGCATGCCGCGGGGTGGCTTCGGGCGCTGCGTGACCCTGGTGCGTGGCCAGTTCCTCCATCGGCTCGCAGACATGGTTCGGCACCGACCGACCAGCGCAGTGGTAGCCGCAGTCACGCACCCACGACGCGAGATCGTTGACCGACGTGACGCCGGGGTCGAACGTGACCGATGCCGTCTGGTTCGCCGCGTTCGCGTCCACGGCCTCCACACCCGGCCGGCGGAGCAGGCTCTTCTCGATCGCCCGCTCGCTGCTCGCCCAGTGCAGGCCGCCCACGTGCAGCACTGTGGTCTGGCTCATGTCGCCCTCATTTCCTCGTCGGGGTGCATGGCCATGTCAACAGCATACCCCCACTGGGTATTCCGACGCGGGCGGCGATCTGCCTCAGGCCTGGTAGGAGAGCGTCGTCATCATGCCCGCCTCCGCGTGGTAGATGTTGTGGCAGTGAGTCGCCCACTGGCCGGGGTTGTCGGCTTGGAGGTCGACCGCGATGCTCTGCATGGGACGGACGATGACGGTGTCCTTGCGGACGCCGGTCCCGTTCAGGGCGAAGGTGTGGCCGTGAACGTGCATCGGGTGGAACATCATCGACATGTTGCGGAACCGCAGCCGCAGTCGTTCGCCCTGGCTGACGTCGAGGGCGTCGGCATCAGGGAAGGTCTGGCCATTGATCGTCCACCGGTAGGACGCCATCGACCCGCTCAGCAGAAGGTCGTGCGTGCGCTCCACCGGTCGCCCCGCAAGCCGCGCCTGCGGAGCCACGAGGAGGTCCATCGCCGTGACGACCAGCCGGTCGAGCTCGGCAGGTCGAGCCGAAGCCGCTGGCGGCGCGCCACCTGAAGTGCGCACCACGGCGAGACCCTGCCCCTGCTTGCCCTCGGCAGCCGCGACCAGCGGGAAGACGCCGTCTTCCAGGGTGAAGCGGACGTCGTAGCGCTCGCCCATCCCCACCAGCAGCGCGTCGCCCTCGAGGGGCTGCACCGGGAAGCCGTCGGTGTGCGTGACGGTCAGCCGGTGCCCACCCAGGGCGACCCGGAAGGCGGTGTCGCTGCCGGCGTTGACGATGCGCAGACGCACCCGTTGGCCCGCCTTGCCCGACAGGCTGGCCGGCGAGGTGGGCACCCGGCCGTTCAGGAGGTAGTGCGGGTACACGACGTCGCCGGCCACGCCCAGGAGCGGAGAGGTCAGCGCCTCCCCCGCCCCGGCCATGCCCATGCCGTCCATGCCGCCCATGCCGCCCATGCCCATGGACCCGTGGCCCATGCCTCCCATCCCACCCATGCCTCCGTGCCCCATCCCGTTCGAGGCTCCACCGGCCTGGAGGTCCGCGAGGACGTCGTCGGGGGTGCGGCCGGTTCCGTCGACCCAGTCGTCGAGCACGACGACCCACTCGAGGTCGTAGTCGCCCGGCTCCGCGGGGTCGTCGACGACGAGCACGCCGTGCAGGCCCCGGTCGAGCTGGACACCGCTGTGGGGGTGGTAGAAGTACGTGCCCGGGTCGGGAGCAGTGAACTCGTACAGGAACCGCGCACCGGCACCGATGGGCTTCTGCGTCATGCCAGGCACGCCGTCCATGTCATTGCGCAGCGCGACACCGTGCCAGTGGATGCTGGTGTCCGCCGGTAGGCGGTTGTCCACGCTCACCCGCAGCAGGTCTCCGGCCGTGGCCCGGATCAGCGGACCGGGCAGGGACTCGCCGTAGGCCCAGGTGTCCACCACGACTCCGCCGAGATCGACCGTGGTCACCTTCGGCGAGAGCACCGCGTTGACCGTGCGCTGCCCTGCTGTGCGACGCGCTGCCTCCGCCCGGCGCACGCTTTCCGCCGTGGCGGCGACCGCACTCCTGGGCGTGGTGCAGGCTGAGATCCCCACCAGGGACAGCGCCCCGGCAGCGGATCCGAGCAGGAGCGAGCGACGGGTGATCGAAGGCACAGGACCTCCTGGTCGTTGTGGCGGTGGCTCCGTCAGCGGGCGGAGTGCAGGACCTGCTTGCGCTGGCGGTACTCCTCGGCGTCGATCTCTCCTCGCGCGAAGCGCTCCTCGAGGATGTGGTCGGCGCTGTCCTCTTCCCGCCGTGCCGGTCGGGACCCGCTGTCGCGGGTTCCGCGGAAGAGGGCGACGATCCCGAAGACCACGACCGCCCAGAAGGCCACCGTGGTCACCAACATCAGGAGCCATCCACCCCAGCCCATGCCGCTGTTCCACATCATGCTGCTCACCTCTTCTGGTTGTTGCCCTCACGGTGCACCGTGACCACTGGCGCGGCGGTGGAGGTTCCATGAAGGTTCGCTGTAGATGCCGCTCGCCGCGGCCTCGGATGCTCGTGGTCCGCCCCGGCGACTGACACCATGTGGGTCGTGGCCGCGACTTCCCGCTCCGCTGACCCGACACCGAGCTCAGAGCGCTCCGGCACCGCGCTGCGCAATGGCCTGCGGGCGCTGGTGGTGGAAGACGATGTCCATATGGCCTCGCTGGTCGGCACCTACCTGGAGCGGGAGGGGTTCGAGGTCGCGCTGAGCCACGATGGTCTGGACGCGGTGCAACAGGCACGCGAAGTGGACCCGGACATCGTGGTGCTCGACCTGGGGCTGCCCCGCTTGGACGGGATCGAGGTCTGCCGCCGGCTCCGGACCTTCTCCGATGCCTACGTCATCATGCTCACAGCCCGAGCCGACGAGGTCGACACGCTGGTCGGCCTCTCGGTCGGCGCCGACGACTACATGACCAAGCCCTTCAGCCCCCGTGAGCTCGTGGCACGCCTGCGGGCGATGCTGCGTCGACCGCGGCCCCTGGGTGGCGGGGGGCCGGAGACTGCCGACCTCCGTCGATTTGGAGCGCTGGCGATCGACCCGGTCGGACGGGACGTCTGGTTGGGGCAGGAGCCGGTCTCACTGACGCGCACCGAGTTCGACGTGCTCGCGGCACTCTCCGAGCGGCCGAGGATGGCGTTCTCCCGGCGCCAGCTCGTCGACGCCGTGTGGGGTGAGACCTGGGTGGGCGACGAGCATCTCGTCGACGTCCACATCGGGCACCTGCGCCGCAAGCTGGGCGATGACGCCACCGAGCCCCGGTTCATCAGGACCGTACGCGGCATCGGCTACCGAATGGGGACCGGCGAGTGAGATCGCAACCGCTGCCGACCGCGAGGGGAAGGCGGGGCAGCCTGGCGGCAAGGCTGCTCGGAGCCCAGACGCTGGTCCTCCTCGGCAGTGCGGTCACGTCGTGGCTCGTCGCCTCCGTGGTCGCCCCCGGCATCTTCCACACCCATCTCCAGCGCGCTGGAGTGGCGCACACAGCGTCCGAGTCCTTTCACGTCGAGCGTGCCTTCACCGACTCGCTCCTGATCGCCCTCGGCGTCGCCCTCGTGGCGTCGGTCCTCATGGCCTTCGGCGTCACGGCATACTTCACCCGGCGCGTGCAGCGATCCACCGCGGCTGTCGCCACGTCGGCAGCCGACATCGCCGCCGGCCATTACGGCGCCCGAGTTCCCCGTCCCGGGCTCGGATCCGAGTTCGACGTGCTCGCCACCACCATCAACGAGCTCGCCGCGCGGCTCGGCGACGTGGAGACCACCCGGCGTCGGATCCTGGCGGACCTGGCGCACGAGATGCGCACGCCGCTGGCCAGCATCGAGGCACACCTGGAAGCCGTCGAGGACGGAGTGCGCGAGCTCGACGCCGCCACCTTGGGTGTGCTGAGGGACGGCACCCAGCGACTGCGACGCCTCGCCGAGGACGTCAGCGCCGTCTCCCACGCCGAGGAGGGACGGCTCGAGTCCCGCCCGGTCCCGACATCCCCCCATGCCCTCCTGGAAGCAGCCGCCGCTGCCGCGGCAGACGCCTACGACGCCAAGGGAGTCGCCCTGGTGGTTCGCCCGGGCGGCGCCGAGGGGTCGGTCCTGGTCGACCCGCAGCGGATGGCACAGGTCCTGGGCAACCTGCTGGACAACGCCCTGCGCTACACCCCACCCAACGGCATCGTCACGCTCACCGTGAACCGACCCGACAGGCGGTGGGTCGAGCTCCAAGTGCGCGACACCGGCGAGGGCATCGACCCGGAGCACCTGCCTCACCTCTTCGAGCGCTTCTACCAGGCCGACCCGGCCCGGGCCCGCTCCCGCGGCGGTAGCGGCATCGGCCTGACGATCAGCCGGTCACTCGTCGAGGCTCACGGCGGCGGCCTGTCGGCCAGCAGTGGCGGCCCGGGGCAGGGCGCGACCTTCACGGTGCGCCTACCGGTCAGCTCCTAGCGCCGTGCCACAGGCCGCAGTACACGCTCCGGGGCACTGGTTGAGCGCGGGCTGAGGTGGGGTGCGCGGAAGGCGCAAAGCGCCTGCAGCGCGGGGCGCCATGCGGGAGTCCGGCAACCCATCACGACGCCGAGGAGGAACCTGGCCCGCCACTTCGCCTCATCCCCTCTGGACGTGTAGCCGTGGAACTCACCGGTGGCAGTCTTGAGCACATGGCTGGCGAGACGCACTCGGCAGCGGAGGAGCCGCGTCGGCCCGCCCCGCGGCCCAGGGTGCGCACGTTCGGCCAGCGCGCCTGGGAGCGTGTGGCCGAAGTGGCGGTACGGCGGATGGCGCCGCTGGCCGCCTCGCCCGTGCCCCAACCCGAGCCGGTCCCGGCTCCGCCGCCGCAGGAAGTGCTCGACCTCCTGCGCCACCTCGGCATCACCATGTCCCGGGCGGGAGAACCCGCGGACCGTGTCGCCCTGATCCTCGGCCAGGTCGCCACCGTGTACGGCGCCACCGGCCTCACGTTCTTCGTGGTGCCGACCGGAGTGTTCGTGCGCATCGACCTGGGACCGTCAAGCAGTGTGGACTTCGAGACGGGCGCCGGCACACCGCTGCGCCTGGACCAGGTGGACGCGCTCTACCGCCTGATCGACGACATCCGGCTCACGCAGGTGGACGCCAAAGGCGCCATGGCGCGCCTGCAGGCCCTGTTGACCGCCGAGCCGAGGTTCGGCGCCGTTGCCGCGATACTGGGCAGCGGTGTCCTCACCGTCGGCCTGGGGCTCATGCTGAGTCCCACGGCCACTGCGCTGCCTGCGTTCCTGTTGCTGGGCCTGCTCGTCGGGATGCTGCGGTGGTGGGCGGACCGCGAGCCGATCCTCACCCTCGTCCTGCCTGTTGTCGCCGCCATTGTCGTGACTTGGCTGGTGTTCAAGTGGCTGGCGCCCGCACTCGACGCATCAGCACTCGACATCGTCATCCCCTCGCTGGTCACCTTCCTGCCGGGCGCGGCTTTGACCATGGCGACAGTCGAGCTGTCAACGGGCGACATGCTCGCGGGATCGGCGCGCCTGGTCGGCGGCTTGGAACGCCTGCTCCTCCTGACCTTCGGCATCACCATGGGCGCGCAGCTCGCCGGGCTGACGCCGTCTACCGGCCAGGGCCGCTCGGCCCTGGGTGCCTGGGCCCCCTGGCTGGGCGTGCTCATCTTCGGGGCCGGCCAGTACGTGGCCTCCTCAGCGCCGCGGCGCACCCTCGGCTGGCTGCTGGTCGTGCTGTACACCGCCTATGGCGTGCAGGCCCTCTCGGGGCGCCTGCTGGGCTCACTGGGCGCCAGTTTCCTCGCAGCCGCAGTGGTCCTGCCGGTGTGTTACGCGATCCAGAGCCGCCGAAGTGGGCCGCCGGTGCCGGTCACCTTCCTCCCCACGTTCTGGCTGCTGGTGCCCGGAGCGCTCGGGCTCGCCGGCGTCGCGCAGATCGTGGGTGCGGACCAGGCGGCAGGGCTCGGCGACTTCCTCAACGCACTCCTGTCGATCGTCGCGATCGCCGTGGGCGTCCTCGTCGGCTCGGGGGTGTCGGAGCGGATCGGACGGTCCACGTCGACGTGGAGAGGGATCTAGCCGTGACGTCCACCCGGGACATCTCCCTGGCTGGCTTGCAGCCTGCATGCGGCCTGGAACTGTTTGGCAAGGACAGCCCGGGCCGTGTTGTCCCTCGCGACCACAGGGCCCACGACGCCTCGCTTGTCGAAAGCTCAGCACCAATCCCAGCACCAGACGGGCTTCGCAGCGGTCACCCCCAGGGGATGAGGCCCCTTCCGGGGTGCCGTCCTAGCGTCGTGGGTGAGTCAGGTGGGCGCAGGCGTGGCGAAGGGAGAGCCTGGTGTCGGGGATGTGCTCGTCCGCAGGCCAGGGGGCGGGGACGTGACGGCGGCCGCTTCGTCGACGTCGACAGCTCGCGGGGTGCTCGCCGCGACGTGCCTGTCCACGCTCGTTGTCAACGCGAACACCTCTGCAGTGAGCATCCTGCTGCCGGCGATCAGCGAGGACACCGGCATGGACGTGACGACGCTGCAGTGGGCTGTCACCGGGTACTCGCTCGTCGGCGCGGCCGTCATCGTGACGTCGGGCTCGCTGGGTGATGTGTTCGGCCGCAGGAGAGTGTTCCAGGGCGGGCTACTGCTGTTCGTGCTGTCGTGTGTCTTCATCGCAATGTCGTCCTCGGGAGGTGCGGTGATCGCTGGCCGCGTCGTCCAGGGCGCTGCCGGGTCGACGATCCTCGCGTGCGGGCTGAGTCTGCTGTCGGTCGCGAACAGCGGCCAGGCGCAGCTCCGCGCGGTGTCGCTGTGGGGAGCCGCCGCGGCTGTCGGGGCAGCGGCAGGTCCGCTCATGGGTGGGGTGCTGGTCGAACTCGCCGGGTGGCAGGGACTGTTCTGGCTGGACGCGGGTATCGCGGTCGTCTGCATGCTGGTGACGGCGGCGACCGTCGCTGAGTCGAGCGACCCCACCCGGTCGCGCGCCATCGACTACGCGGGCTCAGTGCTCATTGCCATGACCCTCGCGCCGATCATCCTGGCACTGAGCAAGGGAGCGGACTGGGGCTGGTTCTCCGCCGCCACGATCATCTGCGTCCTCATCGGGGTCGTGTCGGGGTTCGCTTTCGTCGCCGTGGAGCGCCGGGTGGCCGTCCCGATGCTCGACCTGCACCTGATGCGCAACCGGATCCTCGTCGGTTCCACCATCGCCATCCTCATCGGCGCCGGCACGATCAACGGCCTGATGTACCTGGTCAGCCTGTACTTCCAGAATCCGAACGCCCTCGGGTTCTCCCCACTCCAGGCCGGCCTCGCCACATTGCCCGCTACCGCCGGCCTCGTGGCCGTCGCCCCTCTCGTGCCGCGCCTCGCGGCGAAGCTCGGCGGGCGCCAGGTGATCGCTGTCGGATTCCTCATCACCACGGTCGGATTCGCCGCGGTCGGATTCGTCAAGGCGGACTGGCGGTACGGCGCGTTCGTCCTGCCGCTCGCGGCGATCGCTGTCGGGATGGGCTTGTCGAACGGCCCCTCCTCGTCGGCGTCGACCGCGTGCGTGCCCGCCAACCAGGTCGGCTCGGCATCCGGTGTCTCCAACATGGCCCGGTATGTGGGCGCGGCCGTTGCTACCGCGCTGGCCGCGACGATCTACGGGGCGGTGATCTCCGACCGGACCGCCGCAGGCCAACCGGCCTCGGAGGCGCTGGCGTCCGGGCTGGCGGCCGCGTCGTGGGTCATGGCGGTGATCAGCTTCGTCGGCGTCCTCATGGCTGTCCTCATGGGCAGGCACCGCCAGCCACGCGGCACCGTCAATGACTCCGCGGCGGCAGCGGCGGCTCACATGCATACGTTGCCGACGACCGCCACACCGATCCACTAGCGCTGGATCAGCCAGGACCCCGACCCATGGTGTCCAGCCAGATGCGCACTCGCACAGAGCCCATCGTCTGGCGGGCGGCCTCGACCACCTCGCCGGGCGCTGGCACGTGGTGCTCGCTCTTCCGCTCAGTCATGAGTGCGCTCCCCAAGCGGGCTGGGGTGGTCACGCGCGGCCCGTCCGAGTCATCCCTGCCAGGATCCTTCGCGATCGAAGGCGGTCCTCGAGAGGACGGATGCGAGCAGCGATCCGATGGCCGTCCCGATGAGGAGGTTGATGACGGACGCGCAGACCTGGGCCGCAAGATCGTCGCCTCGGGTGAAAGGGAGGACGACGGCTGCGGCTGTCATCAGGCCCACGATCCAGGAGAAGAATGCACGCGGTGTGGGCGTGGTCAGGACGAGGACGTGGGCCAGCGCGGTCGCGCCGATTGCGAAGGTGGCCGCGGTGAGCGCGTAGTTCGCCACGAAGGTGTCGGTCACCTCGACAGCTGCTGCCGACTCGGCGACCTCGATGTCCAGCAGGGCGCGACTGACCAAGGTGCCCAGCCAGGCGATGAGTGCAGCTACGCCTGCGGTGGCCAGACCACCAGCCCACAGCCGTTTCCCGTCAACAACGGTCTTTCGTTGGCTCACCATGGCTTTGCCCACTCCCCGGAGAGCTGCGCGGACAGCGCCAGCAGCCTGACCCCACCGCCACGCGCCACCGCGTGTGAGTCGACGCCGCTCTCGACATGCGTCACGCCCTCACTACCGTTCGCGAACAAGACGTGGACTCTCCCCTTCGGATTCTCGCGGCCTGCCGAGTGTTGTCACCTGGGGGCCGGCTGCTGCCTTGTCCGCAGCCGGCCAGGATCTACTCGCGGGGGCCGGCGTAGCGTTGGAGGAAGAGCGCCTCGGTCAGCGCCATGGCGGCGATCTCGCGCGGGTCGACGCTCTCGTTGGGGGCGTGGATGAGAGCCTGCGGCTCCTCGGTCCCCATGAGGATGATCTCCGCACCGGGGTAGGTGTCGGCGAACACGTTGCACAGCGGGATCGAGCCGCCCTGTCCGAGAGTGGTCATCGGCACGCCGTAGGCCTCTTCCATCGCTGCCGCGATGGCCCGGTATGCCGGCCCGTCCACCGTCGCGCGGAACGGTGCGCCGGACGCCTCCAGCACCACGTCGGCGTGCACCCCCCACGGGGCGGCCGCCAACAGGTGGTCGCGCAGCGCCGCCTCGGCCTGCTCCGGCTCCATCCCGGGGGGGATCCGCAGGTTCAGGCGAGCGGCGGCGTGGGGGTTGATCGCCGAGGCGGAGCCGACCACCGGCGGGCAGTCGATGCCGAGGACGGTGACGGCCGGGCGCGACCAAAGCATGTCCGAGACGCTGCCGTCCCCCAGCAGCTCGACGCCCTCGAGGACGCCCGCGTCACCGGCGAACTGGGCAGGGTCGTACGGCGCACCTGACCAGGACTGGGTTGCGTCCAGCCCACGGATCGTGGTGTTGCCCTTCGCGTCTCGCAGCGAGGCCAGCATGGCGATGAGCGCGGCCAGGGCGTCGGGCGCGGCACCGCCGAACATCCCGGAGTGCAGCTCGGACCTCAGTGCCCGCACCGTCACCACGACGTTGACCATGCCGCGCAGGCTGACTGTCACGGCCGGACGGCCGACCGCGGCGTTGCCGGTGTCGCAGACCAGAATCGCGTCGGCGGCGAACAGCTCCGGCTGCTGCGGCACCAGCCCCTCCAGCCCACCGGTGCCCTGCTCCTCCGACCCCTCGACCACGAGCTTGAGGTTGACCGGAACGTCGCCCTCCAGGGCCCGCAGCGCGGTGAGGTGCATGAGGATGTTGGCCTTGCAGTCACAGGCTCCGCGCCCGTACCAACGGCCGTCCATCTCGGTCAGCTCGAACGGCGGCGTGCGCCAGGCCTGCTCGTCCAGCGGCGGCTGCACGTCGTAGTGCGCGTACAGCAGCACGGTGGGCGCACCGGGCGTGTCGCACGGCCGCGAACCAACAACAGCCTTGCTGCCGTCGGCCGTCTCGACCAGGCGGGCATCGGTGAACCCCTGTGCGGCGAACCGCTCACGCACCCACTGCGCGGCGTTGTCGCACTCCTGCTGCGGGTACTGCCGCGGGTCGGCCACCGACCGCATCGAGACCAGCTCCGCCAGCTCCGCGCGGGCCAGCGGCATGAGCTCGTCGACACGGTCCTTGAGGTCAGTGCGAACCGTCATGGCTCACCCCCCTGAGCTCTCGAGCTTGAGGCCGTCAACGAACTCCTGGAAGTCGGCGAGCTCGTCCGGGCAGTAGACCTTGATGACCAGCAGCTCACCCTGGACGGCTTTGCTGTTCGCGATGGTGGCTCGCACACCCGGCCCACCCGCACCGTTGGCCAGCCCCGCGAGGAGGGACGCCCTGGCCAGCGCGGAGTTGGGGTCCTGGCACACGAAGCCACCGTCGTCACCGAGGAGCCGCACGATGGCCTCCTGCGAGGGTGCCCTCGCGCCGGCGTTCTCGAGCTCGGTGATGAGCTGGGCAGCTTTCTCCTGCGCCTCCGCCGTCGACTTGGCGGAGCGGAAGGCGATCAGGCCGACCACCATCAGCAGCCCGAGCACCACGGCCAGGGCGATGTAGAGCGTGCGGCGCTCCTGGGTCGTCTGGGTCTCCTGCACGGTGCTCATGACTGCGTCACCTCCGCCCGGGGTTCCTCGGGCTGCTTCCAGGAGGGCTTGCGCATCCGGTAGAAGAGGAAGGGCACGAGCAGGCCGAGGCCAAGGGCACCGCCGGCCACGATGAGGACGTACACGCCACCATTGCCCTCCCCGAACTGCGACGGCGGGATGAACCCGACGAGCAGGGCGGCCAGGGAGGCGGCGAAGCCGACGCCGCACAGCGACACCAGGATGGGCGCCCGATAGCCGCGCGGGTGGTCGGGGTGGCTGCGCCGCAGCCGAACCGCCGCGACGAACATCAGCAGGTACATGATCAGGTAGACCTGCGTGGTGATGACCGAGAAGATCCAGTAGGCGCTCGAGACCGTTGGGATCAGCGCGTAGCCCAAGGCGATCACGGTCGTGATCGCTCCCTGCGTCACCAGGATGTTCTGCTGCACGCCGTTCTTGTTCAGCTTCTGCAGGAAGGGGGGCAGGTAGCCCTCCTGCCGCGAGATCAGCAACAGGCCCTTGGAGGGCCCGGCCAGCCAGGTGAGCATGCCGCCGAGCGAGGCGGCCACGAGCATGATGCCGATGATCGGGGTGAGCCACTGCCACCCGAACTCGGCGAAGACGGCCTCGAACGCCTGCATGATGCCGGCGGTCAGGGAGAGCTGCTCGGCCGGCACGAACCAGCTGATCGCCAGCGCCGGCAGGATGAAGATGAGCAGCACCAGGCCCATCGCCAGGAACATCGAGCGGGGGAACTCCCGGGACGGGTTCTTCAGCGACCCCACGTGCACCGCGTTCATCTCCATGCCCGAGTAGGACAGGAAGTTGTTCACGATGAGCACCAGGCTGGCCAGGCCCGCCCACTCGGGCAGCAGGTGGTCGGCGTCCATGGGGGCAGCCGACTCGTTCCCCTGCCCCAGGAAGACGAGGCCGAGGGTGACCAGCAGGACACCCGGGATGAGCGTGCCGATGATGAGTCCACCGCTGGCCAGGCCGGCAATGCCCTTGGTGCCACGGGAGGAGACCCACACCCCCGTCCAGTAGACGACCACGATGACGAGCGCCGTCCACACCCCGCTGCTCGCGAGGTCGGGGTTGATCACGTACGCGAGCGTGCTGGCCACGAACCCGAGCAGCGTGGGGTAGTAGAAGATCGTCATGGCGAACTGGCACCAGACGGCGAGGAAGCCCATCGGTTTGGAGATGCCCTCCGACACCCACTTGTAGACACCCCCCTCCCAGCCCGAGGCGAGCTCGGCGGAGACCAGCGAGGTCGGCAGGAGGAAGATGATGGCGGGCACGACGTAGAGGAACACCGCTGCCAGGCCGTAGACCGCCATGGTCGGTGCCGGGCGCAAGCTCGCCACAGAGCTGGTGGTCATCAGCGCCAGGGCCACCCAGGAGATGTATGCCGCGGCGGGTGCGCGGGTGCGCGCCCTCTCGACGGGCACGGATCCGCTGACCGGGACGTCAGCGGCACTCATGGTCGAGCACCCCTTGACGTGAGGGTCCGGGAAGAGATGCGGGAGTCAGTCGTCATCGCCATCAACCCCTGTCACGACACTGTGGAAGCGATCGCTTCCACGCTAGGAGCGACTCCACGGGTCGGACTCACCCGGCAGGGATGAGAACCGGCAGGTCAGAGCTCCGTCGTAGACAGCAGGCCGGTGGCGGGTACGCCAGTTCAGGAGACAACGGCGAGACCGTGGTCGGTGGCGTTGAGGCGCCGACCACCCTCCTCGGTCACCACGACGATGTCCTCGATCCGCACGCCGAACCGGCCGGAAAGGTAGATGCCCGGTTCGATCGAGAAGCACATCCCAGGCACCAACTCCTGGGTCTCCCCCTCCACCATGTAGGGCGGCTCGTGGGTCGTGACGCCGATGCCGTGCCCGGTGCGGTGGATGAAGTTCGGGCCGTAGCCCATCTCCGTGATGATCCGCCGCGCCACCCGGTCGATCTGCTGGCAGGTCACGCCGGGACGCACCGCCTCGAAGGACGCCTGTTGCGCGCGCCTCACCACGCCGTGTACCGCGACCAGCTCCGCCGACGGCTCCCCCACCGACACGGTCCGGGTGGTGTCCGAGCCGTAGCCGTGCATGAGGCCACCGAAATCAAGGACGACGGCGTCCCCCGTGCGGATCACCCGGTCACCAGCCTCGTGGTGCGGGTTGGCGCCGTTGGGCCCGGAACCCACCACGGT
Organism: Knoellia sp. p5-6-4; assembly: GCF_029222705.1. Lineage (NCBI taxonomy): Bacteria > Bacillati > Actinomycetota > Actinomycetes > Micrococcales > Intrasporangiaceae > Knoellia > Knoellia sp. p5-6-4. The sequence continues at coordinate 77,551 of NZ_JARGZF010000003.1, read as the reverse complement.
GAAGTCGACCTGCTCGTGCCCGAACCGCCGCAGCAGCTCGGCGAGGTCGGCCGCGACCTCCGTCTCGCGGCGGCCGGCAAACGCCATACGGAGGATCTCCCCGTAGGCCGCGTCAGCCGCCTGCCCGGCGGCTTCCAGCCGCGCCACCTCACTGCTGTCCTTGACCGCCCGCATCATGGGAAGGCACTCCGTCAGGGACCGGTATTTCGTGCCTGGCAGCTCGCCTTGGAGGCCCAGCAGGTGCAGGGCCCAGGCGGAATCCGAAATGCCGTACGTCCCAGCCGTGTCCAGGAGCCGGGCGGCCGCCTGGTAGGGGTCCGTGCCATCGGCCCAGTCCAACAGCGTCACAGCCTCCACGCCCTCAGCCGACTCCACGTCGGGACGCTCGAGCACTGGGACCAGTAACGCGGGTTGCTCGTCGACTCGGAGCACTAGCATCGTCAGCCGCTCAGTGATCGCGGTGGGCCGGTAACCGGTCAGCCACACCAGGTCAGGTCCGGGAGTCACCACCACCCCGGCCAGCCCGACAGTCGCCGCACTGTCGACCACCCGCTCCATCCGTTGCCGGTAGTCATCGCTGGTGAAGGCCCGCGGAACTGGGCTTTGAGCGGCGGTCATGGCTTGTCTCCCATCAGGCTCGTCTCCACGACGCTATGAACGACTCGTTCGGTGACACATCACCCTCTGGGGATGGTGAGGGAGGGTCTGGCCAACACCGGCACCCGAGCGTCGGGACTACTGCCTGCCATCCTGAAAGCCGCGGGCAGTTCCATACAAAGCACACCGGACTGGAGCGTCTCAACGATCGGGCCACGCCGGGGCACACGAAAGAAGGCGGAGCCGGAATGACCATGGAAGAACCCTGTCCGACTGGCGGCGGCGGTCGTGGCGGCGATCACCATCAGCCCGGCGCTGGAGGTCAGGCCGCCCGCGATCGGGCCCGCAAGGCTCGCGTACAGGCCGCACACCGGGTTCACCCCGATCAGCGCCGCAGAGGCCATGCCGTCGGGGGCGCTGCTGACTGCGCGCGGCAAACCCAGGGGGCGGCTTCTGCGGGTGTCAGCGGTCTGCTTGGGGTCTGTCATCGCCCACCGATCCGTGACACTTCTTCCACGTCCTGCCCGACCCACATGTGCAGGGCTCGTTGTGGCCACGGTCTGCGTCGTCGCGGGCGTACACGGCCATCAGCTCTGACGGGGCGCGGCCCTCCCGCAAGAGGTGGGCCATCGCCTCCATCGGCTCGCGGACATGGTGGAAGAAGGACAGGTATCCCGAGCACAGGTAGTGCTGACCGGACTCTCCGCTCGGAGCAGTCGCGAACCGGTCCTTGGGGCATCCCCCGTTGCAGGCGAAACGTACGTCGCAGTCGCGGCAGAACAGGGTCAGCGTGTCACGCTTGTCCTGCCCGAACTTCCGCTGCTGCGGCAGGTTGACCAGCTCGAGCATGGTCCGGTCGCCGATGTTGCCGAGCAGGTAGCCCGGCTCGACGAAGTGGTCGCACGAGTACAGGTCGCCGTTGTGTTCCAGTGCCAGCTGGGACCCGCAGGTCTCCGCGTGGACACACATGCCTCCGCCCTCGCCGTACCACGAGGCCAAGGCGGTGTCGAAGATCTGGACGTATACCGACCCAATGTCGCGGCGGACCCATTCCTCGAACACTTCGATCATGAACCGCCCGTACTGTTCGGGTGAGACTGAGCGGTGGGTCACCAAGGAGCCATCCTGGACGTACAGGGGTCGGCCGTGCACCCCACTCCCCCAGCCCGCGTCCGCGATCTGCAGAGTCTCCGGCGTCGCCCGTTCAATGATCGGGATGAACTGGATGAACGACGCGCCGAGCTCGTCGCGCAGGTAGCGGTAGACCTCGTCGCCGTGATCGCCGTTGCCGGCGTGGATCGTGGTCAGCACGTTCCACTCGACGCCGTGCTTCTTCAGCACGTCGAGCCCCTTCAGCACCCGCTGCGACGTGGGCTTGCCGCCCTTGTCGACCCGATACGTGTCGTGCATCGCGGGCGGTCCGTCGATCGAGATCCCGACCAGGAAGTCGTTCTCCTGTAAGAAGGCGCCCCACTCGTCGTTCAGCAGGGTTCCGTTGGTCTGCAGCGTGTTCAGGACCCGCTGACCCGGACGCTTGAACTGCTCCTGCAGTTCCATCGCCCGCCGGAAGAAGTCCAGACCCATCATGGTCGGTTCGCCGCCCTGCCAGGCCATCACGACCTCGGACGCGTCCGGATGGGCGTCCAGCATCTGCCGGATGTAGGCCTCCTGCAGGTCCTCGGCCATGCGGAACCTGCTGCCGGGATACAGCATCTCCTTGGACAGGAAGAAGCAGTACTCGCAGTCCAGGTTGCACACGGCACCCGTGGGCTTGACCATCACATGGAAGAGACGTCGTGCCGCGGGCATGGTGGGAGTCGGACCCGTGGTGGCCTCGTACTTCGTCATCGGCTCAACCGACGGCGCAGCGGGGTGACCTCGACAGGCCCACCGGGCTCAGGACCGGCAGCGGCTGCGAACTCGCCGTAGCGTCGTGCGAGCGGTGCCGCAGTGATTCCGTGCGCGACGACGCTGAGCAGGACGGTCGTGGCGAGTACGGTCACGGCTTCGTCGGCCTGGGTCCCGAGCGTTTCCAGGGCGATAAGCGCGAACACCAGCGAGGCCAGACCACGGGGGCCGAACCAGCCGATGAACAGGATCGTGGTGCGGTCCAGACCTGCACCGAGCGAGACGAGCGCGACGGGGAGCATGCGGACCACCGTGAGGCTCAGGACGGCGTAGATGATGCTCCTGCCGTCGATGCGGTCGAGCATGATCGGGACGGCGACAGCACCGAAGGCCATCCACACCAGCGACGCCAGCAGCATGCCCGTCTGCTCGAGGAACTCCAGCTCGACCGGAGCCCGGCGACCGGCGCACGCTCCGAACGCCAGACCCCCGCAGAAGGCTGCGACGAAGCCGTTGCCCTGCAACGCCAGGGCGCTTGCGTACGCCGCCAGCGCCAACGCCAGGACGGCGATGCCGGCGAACGACTCCGCGGCGGTCTCATGGCGACGGGCCGTCCGCAGTGCCAGGCCGCCCACACCGCCGACCGCGACGCCTACCGCCGCGCCGATGAGCAGCTCGACGGCGGCATGCCCCGCGCTCTCGGCGTGCTCCAGTCCCTCAGCGGCAGCGGCTCCGGCGATGGCGAGCATCACCACAGGGGTGGCGATGCCGTCGTTGAGGCCGCTCTCGACGGTGATGAGCTGCCGGATACGTGAGGGAATGACGGGGTTGCTCACGACCGGCACCCCGAGGGCGGCGTCGGTTGGGGCCAGTGCCGCCCCGACGAACAGGGCCAGCCACATGCCGAGCCCTGGGAAGAACAAGGCGGCCAACCCCCAGCCCAGCACGATGGTCAGCGGCAGGCCGATCGCCAGCAGGCGGAGGTAGCGGCCGGCATCGCGGCGCAGCTCCTGCACAGGCAACCGCGCGGCGTCGGAGAACAGCACCCACACCAGCGTGAGCTCGACCAGCGGTGTCACGGCCTCTGGTCCTGACGGGCCGTCGACCAAGCCCAGTCCGGCCAGAGCAAGGCCGACGACGACGAACGCGATCGGCGCCGTGACGTCGGCCCGCTCCAGGCGGTTTGAGATCAGCCCCCAGACGAACAACGCCGCGGTGACCACCACGATGGCCGTGACATCCACGGTGGCTCTCCTGTCTCGGTGGGCCCCGGGCAGGGTCTGTGCCGGTGCGTGAGGTGGGGCGAAGACAGCAGCCGCCTCTGTCGGCTGGGCCCTCTCGCTCGGGGATGGTCAGTCGCGGCCGAAACGGTCGCGGCGGTCGTCGCGGCGGTCTTCTCGTCGGTCAGATCGACGGTTGATGCCGTGCGCCACCACGACGGCACCTCCGACCGCGGCTACGGTCCTCCTCCTGCGCCTGGCTGCCATGGGCATGTCAGTCTCCTTCCTCGTCGGCCTCGGCGGCGTCGGCCTCGACGGCCGCGATCACCGCCTGGATCGGAATGCGCCCGCTGGCTGCCAGCTGGCCGCCAGCACGACGGACGGCGGAACCGAACGGGGCGGCCCACAGGTTCTCCCACACGAGAACGGCAGCCGCGCTTCCCGGCTCGATGGTCTCGACCAGGTCGTTGACGTCCTGCTCGCTCAGCAGCATCGCCAGCTCCGTCTCGTAGGCGCGCAGCTCACCGATCTCGCTGTCCTCCATGTCGGTGGCCTCGAGGACCTCGTACCCGCCTTCCCGGTCCCTTTTCAGGAAGATCAGGTCCAGGACGCGGATCAGCTCGCGGTCGACCAGGTCTTTGAGGATCGGGGCGATCTCGCCGGTGAACCTCGGCTCAGGGAACTCGACCACGATCCAGTCGACCGGGCCGAGCTCGTCGATGTTGATGCTCATGCATGACTCCTATCGTGCTGCTGGGTACGCCGTACCGGTTGGTTCCGGCGCGGAGGCTCAGCCGGCTGCCCCGTGGGCGAGTGCGGCCTGGGCGGTGGACTCGTGGAGGGAGAGGTCCTCGTCGTGGGCGTGGGGCGCCAGGTCGAAGACGACGTTTCGGACGGTTCCGGTGAAGGCGTAGGGCGCCCGGTCCTCGTAGTCGAGGTCGACGACGCCGCCGTTGTCTCGGGAGATGTCCATGCCTGCGTAGGTCGTGAAGATCAGCGAGACGGTGCGCGGGATGTCTCCCTCCCCGATCTGCTTGTCACCGGCCCACAGCGTGACGTGGCCGGATGTGCCCGGGGTCGGCTGGTCGGCCTCGAACAGCATCTTGAGGGTGATGTCGCCTGTGGGGATCGGCTCGGTGGAGGTCTGTCGGTAGGTGTCGATGCCGAGGTACTGGTAGGTGTGGTTCAGGAGCCGCTTCTGGTCGACCCACAGCGCGAACCCGCCGATGAAGTCGGCAAAGGCCACGAGCACGCCCTCGGCGCCCCCTTCGGGCACGTGCACGTCCGCCTCGATGGCGTACGAGCGACCGATGATCCGGGGGATCTGCGTGGTCTGGATGTTCTGGACGTCGCCTGCGAAGGTGAACCGGGTCTGGGTCGGCATCGGCGGCAGGATCCCGAAGAACACCGCGAACCCGCCGAGCAGCGGAAGGACGCGGTTGCGTTCGGCCTCGGCCCAGAAGAGCTCGACCAGCTCGGCGACCTTTTCGGGGTTGTCGGCAGCCAGGTCATGGGCCTGGGAGAAGTCGTCGGGCAGGTAGTACAGCTCCCAAGGATCCCGGCCGGGGTCCCAGCCGCTGCCGGGGCCGAACCTCGAAAGGGTGGCGGGGGAGAAGTCCCAAGGCAGCTTGTCGAGCTTGGTGCAGGCCCACCAGCCGTCCTTGTAGATCGCGCGGCTGCCGTACATCTCGAAGTACTGCACCGTGTGTTGCTCGGCGGCCTCGGGTGTGTCGAAGGTGTAGGCGAAGCTGGTGCCGTCCATCGGCTCCTGCTCGATTCCGTCGACGACGGTCGGCTCGGGTAGCCCGATGACCTCCAGGACCGTGGGAACGATGTCGATGCAGTGGGTGAACTGCGCCCGCAGGTGGCCACCGCCGGCGATCCTCTTCGGCCACGAGATGATCATCGGGTCACGCGTCCCACCGAGGTGGCTGGCCATCTGCTTGCCCCACTGGAACGGCGCGTTGTTCGCGTGGGCCCAGGCAGCCGCGAAGTGTGGGGCGGTGTGGAAGCCGCCGAGCTCCTCGAGGCCGCCGTACTTGTCGATCATCTTGAACTGTTCCTCGGCGTCGAGCACCACGCCATTGAAGAACGTGGTCTCGTTGAACGAGCCCGTTATGGTGCCCTCCATCGAAGCCCCGTTGTCGCCCCAGACGTAGATGACCAGAGTGTTTTCGAGCTCGCCCATCTCCTCGACCGCGTCGAGCATCCGGCCGACGTTCCAGTCGGCGTTCTCCGAGTAACCGGCGAACACCTCCATCTGGCGGGCGTACAGCTTGCGCTCCGCGTCACTCAGGCTGTCCCAGGCCGGGTACGCTGCGGGCCGCTCGGTGAGCTCGGTCCCGGGCGGGACGATGCCGAGCCTCTTCTGCCGTTCGAGGGTCTTCTCGCGGTACACGTCCCAGCCGTCGTCGAACTGGCCCTTGTACTTGTCCGCCCACTCCTTGGCCACGTGGTGGGGGGCATGGGTTGCACCGGTCGAGTAGTAGACGAACCATGGCTTCTCGGCGTCCTGGGCGCGGACCGCGTGCAGCCACTCGACCGCCTTGTCGGTGATGTCGTCCGGGAAGTAGTACGGCTTCCCGTCCGGACCCTCGGGAACACCGAGGGTCGAGTTGTCCTGGGTGATGATCGGGTCGTACTGACCCGCGGCTCCGGTCAGGAAGCCCCACCAGTGGTCGAAACCCCATCCTGTGGGCCAGTGGTCGAATGATCCTGCCGTGCCCATGTCATGCCCGGGGGTGATGTGCCACTTGCCGAACCCGCCGGTGACGTAGCCGTTCTCCTTGAGGATCCGAGGCAACGCGGCACAGGACCGCGGGCGGATACCGGTGTAGCCGGGGAACGGCGCGGGGAACTCCGCGATCCCACCCATGCCAACCCGGTGGTGGTTGCGCCCTGTCAGCATCGCGGCGCGCGTCGGGGAGCAGACCGCGGTCACATGGAACCGGTTGTAGGTGATGCCCTGCTGCTGGACGCGGGTGAGGTTCGGCGTCCGGATCCCTCCCCCGAAGGTGTCGGGTCCCCCGAAGCCGGCGTCATCGATGAGAACGACGAGGACGTTGGGCGCACCTTCGGGTGCCTTCGTCGGCGCCACGATGCTCCAGTCGCCCACGGACTCGTCGATCGTCCGACCGCCGACGCCGCTGAAGCCGCGGTCCGGTACAGGCAGGACGCTCCGGTCGGGGTTGAAGTTGCCCATCGCCTCCGCCAGCTTCGCCTTCAGCTCATCGATGCCGCGCTCGTCGCTCTCGACCACGGACTTCAGGGGTGAGCCCGGAAGAACCCGCTCGACGTCGAGCCGAGACTCGGCCGGGAACACGCCGATGATCGCCGCCGTGCCCGCCTTCAGCCCCGCACCCACCTGCTGTTGGATGGCCGCGGTGAGCTTGTGGCCGGCGAAGTGGCCGACCACCGCCCCGGCGGCGGCGCCCACCGCCGCCGCTCCGAGCATGGGCGGGGCGAACAGCCCCACCAGGACACCCGCTCCACCGCCCCAACCCGCACCACGACGGCCGAGGTGGTTGCCGGTGTCCATCAGTCGAGGCGTACCGTCGGCGTCCCTGCCGACGAGGATCATGCCCTGGCTCGACAGCTCCTTGGCTCGAATCTTGTCGGCAAGCGTCCGGAACTCAGCCTCGGCGACCTCGACATCGGGGTAAGCCGCCACGAGCAGCATCTGCGTATTGGTCATAGTCCGATTCCTCTCGTACACGGCCACCGAGCTGCGCGCCTGTGACCACTGGACCGCGGGACCTCAGAGGCCATCAGAGGCGAAAGGCCCACGCTCCATGAGGTTCTCGCCCCGTAGCTCGTGATAGGCGTTCACCGCAGCGGAGGTCAGCGGCGCGGCCAGAATCGCTCCCATCACTCCGAAGAGCAGCGTCGCCGTCGTCACGGTGAGCAGGACTGCGAGCGGGTGCAGGCGCAGGCGAGTCCCGAACGCGAAGGGCTCCACCACGTTCTGGATGGTGTTGTTGGCCAAAAGCACAATTGCCAACATCGCCACCGCGTCGCCGAGGCCGCCGGACCCATATGCGATCAGCACAGCGAATGCGCCGGAGACGAATGCACCGAGGTAGGGCACATAGCTGGTGACGAAGGAGACAAGCGCGATCGTTCCTGCAAGCGGAACGCCTAGCACAAGGGCCCCGATGGCAACGACCACAGCGTTCGCCGCACCGATCAAGGTCAGCCCGGCGGCGTATCCACGAAAGGCGTTCACTGTCCCGTCGAGGACGCTACGACCCAGCGCCGGAGGCAGCCCGAGGCGGCCGGCCGACCAACCGACGATCTGCTCCCAGTCCTTCAATAGGAACAGCAGCATGAACATCGCCAGAACCGACCCGACGACGAGGCTGCCCGCAGAGCTGAACAGGGACCCCAGGACCCCTGAGGTGAGCACGCGGACCACCTCATGGGCCGCGTCTACGAGGCCGCCTGAGGCTCCATCCGAAGACGCGGCCCCGTCGTCCACGTGCTTGAACGAGGCTTCCACCTGGGCCCAGATCTCGTCACTCTGGCTCGTGAGCCCGTTGATGACCACGGCGATCGTGACCACGATCATCGAGAGCGCAAGGATGAGGACAAATGTGGCTCCCAGCCACCGGGGCACGCGCCACCGTTCCAGACGATCAGCAAGTGGAACCAGGATGGCCGCCAGCACAGCAGCGATCGCCAGCGGGATGGCCACGTCCGCAACTAACGCGATCAGGACCAGCAGGAGGCTGAGAACTCCGGCGATGCCGAGCAACAGCCAAGCGCCGACGCCGGCGTTACGGAACCAGGCAGGGATATCCGCACCGGCCAGTCCCCGCTGCGCCCCCACGGGCGATCTATGGGTGGATGCACCCTCGACATCACTGGCCATCGGAGTGACCCAGTGAGGAAGTTGCCATGCCTCCCCCTCTCGCAGCAGGCCGCGACGGCAGCTGTGCACACCGCTGATCAACTCCACCGTGCGCAGGTCCTGCCGTCCTCGCGTCACCCGCTGCGGATGACCCTGGGCGAAGCGTTGGGTCCGGCAGCCCGCGGAGTCGCCGTCTCAGCCTTCGTCCGTCTTTGGGCCATACGGTTCGGGTCCTGGGTAGAGATCCGGTCAAGGGAACCGGGCAAATCGGACAAAGAGTGGACGAGGGGCACCCCGACTGTCACCGTCGAAATGTCGACAACGCAGACCTCGGCTGCCCGACAGGACCGCAACCTGTTGTGGTACAACGCAATTCGAGACGTGAACTCTGCGGAAGCTCGTCGTTGTGCGCGGTTGGTGGGGGTGGCTCCCTGCTCAACCGCACGATGACACCGACGGCTGGCTCAAGCTCATAGACCAGCGACCGAGGGGGACCAGGGCGCTGACGGCTCCCCCCAAGGTGGTGCGCCCACATACCGGGTGTTCCGTGCGGACCGGTCCCCCTCGTTCCGCACGGCACACCCTTGTGAGGGGGTTGCCATGTCGCCGACAACCCGCAACCACGCGGAGCATGCGCCGCCTCCCCTACGCTCCGGGGAAGACCGCCCGCTCGAGCTCGATCTCAACGAGATCGCCGAGCGCCAGCTCCTCGCCCGCATGCTGCCCAGGGACTACGACGACTGGTCGCAGGCCCTCTCACGGGTGGGGTTCTGCGCCAACCCCATTCGCCTGGTCGGGCGGTCAGAAGAGTTCGACACCACCACCGGGTCGCTCATCCGCTCATACGGCTCGGCGGACGAGAGGCTGGGCGTGACGTTCACCCGGTGCGGGAACCGCCGTACGGACAAGTGCGAGTCCTGCTCGCGCCTGTATGCCGCGGACACCCTCCAGCTGATCCGCCGGCATCGCCGGAGGCAAGACCGTCCCGGAGTCCGTGGCCGACAACCCGCTGGTCTTCGCCACCCTCACCGCCCCCTCCTTCGGACCCGTGCACGGGACCGGCCGAACGGCGGACGGTGCCGGCCCCGCCGCGACGCCGGCCACCGCTGCCCGCACGGACTCCCGACGCCCTGCATGACCGTGCACGGCGAGGACGACCCGAACGTGGGGCAGCCGCTCTGCGCGGGCTGCTACGACTACGCCTCGCAGGTGGTGTGGTAGTGGTGGGCGCCGGACTGGCGGCGTCGACCCGAGGGCGGGACGTGCAACGGTCCGTTCCCGGCTGCCGATGTGGCTGCAGGAACGCCGTCACTCGGTCTCGGCGAAGACCGACGTCTCCGACGCTGCGCTGGTGCGGCTGGTCCCCCACTCGCTGGCCGCGCTTTCGGTCAACGCCGTGACAGACCGCGAGGTGAGCCGGGCGCTCATCGCGCTCACCCAGAGTGGTCTGGCCGAGTCCTCGGTCCGCCGGTTCCGCGCGTCACTGTCGTCCTTCTTCGCCTGGGCGGTGCGAGAGCGGCTGATCCTGGCCAACCCCGTTGTGCTGACCCGCGTTCCCAAGGTCGGCGGAGCTGCGCGCCGTTCGGGTCCGCGACTTCGTGGAGGTCCCGATGCTGACGCTCGTGGTACCGCGGGCCGAGCCGGAGGGCGGCCTGGAGCGCCTCAACGCACGGGGACGCGCCGCGGGCACACGAAGAGAGGCGGGGTCCGAATGGCCAAGGAAGAACCCCGCCCGACCTGGCGCGTTTGCGCTGGTCAGACGGGGTTCCGTCGGGTGGAGCTGAGGGGATTCGAACCCCTGACCTTCTCATTGCGAACGAGACGCGCTACCAACTGCGCCACAGCCCCTCGATGCGGACGAAACTGTAACACCCGGCGCGAGCGGACAACCAACCGGCTCACGCACGCGCGGCGCGCATCACCGTCTGACCGGTGTCGACGCGGCGGATCTCCACGGCCGCGATCTCCTCAGGCGCCAGCGGCGTCCGCGCCGTGGGGCGCATGACCCGGTTCGGCCGGGCCGTCCAGGTCTTCTCCAGCTCGGCATTGCCCTCCCGGTCGACGACCCAGATGGCGTAGTCCGCCCAGGCCGCCTCGGGGTCGTACCCGGTGGGGCCGGTGGTCGCGTACTGGCACTCCACCCTCAGCTCGGTGCCGGTGCCCGAACGCGCGACGTCGAGGACCGCGGTCATGGTGGACGGGACCACAGCGGAGAAGGCCAGCCGCACCGGCCCCTGCGTCACGCTCGTCAGCGGCGGCCGGCCGGTCTCGGCCCCCATCGAGGACAGGGCATAGCCGCCGAGCCCCCCGACGACCAGAGCCGAGGCGGCCGCGACCGCCGGCACCAGCCAGGCCCTCCGCCGCGGCACCGACTCCCGCGAGAGCTCGGGCATCAACGAGGCCGGCGGCCGCACCGTCAGCGGTCCTTCGTCCGGGGCCCCCACGGTGAGCGCCTCGTGGGCGGGCACCTGGGCGAGCAGCCCCGGCATACCGGCGAGCTCGGCGACCGCCCCCCGGCACGACAGACACTGCGCGAGGTGCCCCTCGTACTCCTGCCGCTCGGCGGCGGACAGCGCTCCGAGGACGTAGGCGGCATCCCACTCGGCGTAGCGGTCACCTGGTCTCATGGCCGCGTCACTCCCCTCTCCTGCAGGGCCAGGCGCAGGCTGCGCAGCCCGTAGTGCAGACGCGACTTCACGGTGCCCGCCGGGATCCGCAGGGCCTCGGCGATCTGGGCCACGCTCCTGCCCTCGTAGTAGGCGGCGGCGATCACCTCACGGTGCTCGGCGGACAGGGCCCCGAGCGCGTCGGCGATCAGCCACCGGTCGAGCACCTCGCTCGTCCGGTCCGCCACCGACTGCTCCACGCCCTCGGCGCCGTCGACCTCGTGACGCACGGCCGCACTGCGCCACCGGTCGACCACGATGTGCCGGGTCACGGTGAACAGCCAGGCGCGCGCTGCGGCGTCGCTGCGATCGGCCAGGCCGGGGTCGCGCCAGGCCCGCAGCAGCGCCTCCTGCACGACGTCCTCGGCGACCTGGGGGTCATGCGTCAACCGCAGCGCGAAGCGCCAGAGCTCGGGCGCGTGCCGGTCGTGCAGGCCGCGCAGCGCCTCTTCCTTCCGGGTCGATCCCACGACCACCCTCTCCCGCACCGATCGTCTCGCCGGAGCACGATGCCGTAAAGGACGAAACAGCCCCCTCGCCGGTTCACCCACCGCCGAGGTGAACCGCGCACGCGGGTGCCTCGTCTCCACCACCAGGTCACCAGACTCACGAAAGGAAGATCCGAGATGGTCTCTCGAATCCTGGGCAGGGCGCCGGTGGCGGCGCTGGCCGCGGTGGCGCTGGCCGCGTTGGCCGGGTGCGGCTCGTCCGACGGCGGCTCCTCCACGACGGCCGGCTCCTCCGGAAACGCCGCCGCCGACCTTGCCGTCGCCGAGAGCGCCCTGGGGCGCATCGTCGTCGACGGGAAGAAGATGACGGCCTACTACTTCACCAAGGACACGCCGAACTCCGGCAAGAGCGCCTGCTCGGGACCCTGCCTGCAGGCGTGGCCGCCGATCACGACGACGTCGTCGAGCCCTGCCGTCAGCGGCGTGACCGGGCAGGTCGGCACGATCACCCTCGCCGACGGGTCGAGGCAGCTGACGGTGAACGGCCGGCCGCTCTACCTGTTCGCCAAGGACTCCAAGGCCGGCGACGTCCTCGGCCAGGGGGTCGGCGGTGTCTGGTACGTCGTGCGACCGGACGGGACCATGGTGACCGAGAAGCCCTCCAGCCGCCCGGCCACTCCCGCCTACTGATCATGGAGGTCAACGGGCTTCCCGCCCACGCACTCCTCGTGCACGTCGCGGTGGTGGTCCTGCCGCTCACGGCTGCGGCCGCCGTCGCCGTGAGCCTTTGGCCTGCGGCGCAGCGGAAGCTGACCTTCCTGGTCCCGCTCGCCGCCGTCGCGGGGCTGCTCGTGGTGCCGCTGACCACGGCGGCGGGCCTGGCCCTGGCCGAGGACCTCGGCAACCCGCCCTTCATCGCGCGCCACCGTGACCTCGGCCTGCAGGTGCTGCCGTGGGCTGCGGCGCTGGCGGTGACCACGAGCGCCCAGTGGCTCTACCTGCGCCGGCCACACCGTCGCGGCGCCACCGGGCGCTGGGTGCTCGCCGCCGCCGTCGTCGTCTCCTCGGCAGGGACTGCGGCGGTGGTCGCCCTGGCGGGCGAGGCCGGCGCGCGAGCGGTGTGGGGCCGGTGAGGCGTGGGGGGTGACCGTCAGGCGCCGGCGACGCGGCGCACGGGCTCGTCGTATGCCGGTTCGGCCAGCTCCGGGGGCACGCCCGAGGCCACCGGCGGAGCCGGCGTGCGCGACGCGACCGCTTTCATGGTGTAGGTCGGGCGCGGGACGGGCACCGGGTCCCAGGTGAGGGGGATGTCGTCCTCGTCGACCAGCGGCGTCGCCGGGGCGGCGTGAACGGCCGGCGCCTCGTCGGCCGCCTCGGCGGGGTCGACCGCGACGCTCGGGCGCTCAGCCGCCTCGATGTCGTAGAAGGACTCGCGCACCGGCGCGCCCGGCCCGTCGTCGGCGGACGACGGGGCCTGGCGCTCGGCCGCGGGGGCCGGGGCGGGTGCGTTCTCGCGCACGGAACTACGCGCTGCGGAAGACGACGCGGAGGACGAGCCGGTGCGGCGCGCGTCCCGGCCGGGACGCGCGGCGTCGGCGGCCCGGGCCTGGGGTCGACCAGTCGCCATCGGCCCCACGGCTGCGCGGCGGGCGGCCTGCTCGGCCCGCACCCCCTGACGCACCCACACGAGGGCACCGGCGAAGGCCCCCACCGGCACGAGGACCGCGACCCACGGCACGACACCGAAGGCGGCGAGACCGACCGCGACGAGGATGGCGGCAAGGGAGCCGAGCAGGGTCAGGCCGCGCGTCCTGCGAGTGAGCCGGGAGGCCGGGCGGGCGGTAGCCGCCGGCGCCGCTTTCGGAGCAGCGGCCGGGTCAACGGCCGGCGCCTGGCCGGCGCGCTTGACCAGGATCTCCGGACGGGCCGTGCGAGCCGGGCTCACGGCATACGAACGCGGTTGCGGGGCAGAGAGGTCGGCGACGGGCAGTGCCGAGCGGTGCTCGAGGACGCGCATCGACTCCGAGAACCGGTCGACGGAGCGGGCGGTGGCGAGGTGCTCGCGGCGGCGGACCCAGTGCTGGATGAAGTAGGCAGCCCAGATTGCAATGATGACAAGGAAGATCAGACTGCTCGGCTGCACGGGCACAAACGTTAGGTGCCCTCCGCGCCGCCACCGGGGACGTGCGGCGGTGTGTCGCCAATGTGACTGTTGTGGTTTGTGTGAAAACGCTCGAGGAGGGTCGTCCCACCGAGGTCCTCACGGGTCAGGGCGAAGGTCCGGTGGTCGCGCCAGGCGCCGTTGATGTGCAGGTAGCGCTCGCGCAGCCCCTCGTCGCGGAAGCCCAGCTTGCGCACCACGGCCAGGCTGGCCGCGTTGTCAGGACGGATGTTGACCTCCACCCGGTGCAGGCCGAGGTCGTCGAGGGCGAGGTCGACCGACGCCGCGAGCGCGGTCGGCGCGATGCCGCGACCGGCCACGGACTGCGACACCCAGTAGCCGGCCGCGCACGACAGCAGCGACCCCCACGAGAGGCCGAACAGGTGCATCTGGCCGACGATCCGCCCCTCCGACCGGATCACGAACGGCACCATCCGCCCCGCCCGCGCCTCCCGGTTGTAGTGCCGCACCAGCGCCCGGAAGCCCAGGCCCGGGGCGCGCCCGTCCGGGGAGGTGGCCTCCCACTCCTCCAGCCAGGGCCGGTTCTGCTGGCGCACCGCCTGCCACTCGCGGCGGTCGCGCCGGTGCAGGGGCCCGAGCTCGATGACCTGCCCGGCGGGCGTCGACGCCCGCAGCTCCACCGGCCAGCGGGCCATCAGTGGTCGCCGCCGCCGATCTGGGACACGATGTGCGGCATCACCGGCCCGAGCACGGCCAGCCCGTCGCGGACCGCGCCCGCGGAGCCGGGGAGGTTCACCACGAGGGTCGACCCGGCGAGGCCGGCGATCCCGCGCGAGAGCATCGCGGCCGGCACGCCGCCTGCGATCCCCGCCGCCCGCAGCGCCTCGGCGATGCCGGGAACCTCCTGGGTGATGAAGGGAGCGGTCGCCTCCGGTGTGCGGTCCGTGGGGGTCAACCCCGTGCCGCCTGTGGTGATGAGCACCGCTGGGCGCCGCTCCAGGGCCGCCGCGATCGCCTCGGAGACGGCCTCGCCGTCGGCGACGACCACGGGGTCGGCCGCGTCGAAGCCCCAGTCACGCAGGGCCGCGGTGATCTGCGGGCCACCCCTGTCCTCGTAGACACCGGTGGCCGCGCGCGTCGAGCACGTGATCACCGCGGCACGCAGGGCACTCACTGCCCCTCCTGCCAGTCGCCGGAGCGCCCACCCGACTTGGCGGTGATCCGCACGTCGGTGATGCGGGCGTGCCGGTCGACCGCCTTGACCATGTCGATGACCGTGAGCGCGGCGACGCCCACCGCGGTCAGGGCCTCCATCTCGATGCCGGTGCGGTCCGCCGTGCGGACGGTGGCCGCGATCTCCACGCCCTCGTCGACCACCTCGAGGTCGACCGCCACGGCGTGCACGGCGATGGGGTGCGCGAGCGGGATGAGGTCGGGCGTGCGCTTCACCGCCTGTATGCCGGCGATGCGGGCCACCGCGAGCGCGTCACCCTTGGGCACGTTCCCGGCGCGCAGCGCCGCCACCGCCGCCTCGGACAGCAGCACCCGGCCCTTCGCGCTCGCCTGCCGCGCGGTCACCTGCTTGCCGGAGACGTCGACCATGTGTGCCGAGCCGTCGTCGCGGACGTGGGTGAGCCGCTCGCCCGGGCCCTCGCTCACGGCGCGTCCGTCCCGAGCAGTGGCAGGCAGAGCAGCTCGTCGCCCTCGTGCACCTCGGTGACCTGCGGGGGAACGACGGCCAGCGCCTCGGCAGCGGCAAGCGCGCCGAGCATGTGCGAGCCCTGCCCTCCGGCGAGGCGCACCCGGTCGTCGTCGAATACCACCCGGGTGAACTCCATCTTCCCCTCCACCGAGCGCCACGACTCGGCTGCGGTCGCCGGCACGAACCCCGGCGGCCACGCCTTCTCCGGCCGCCCGGCCATCGCTCGCAGCGCGGGGGCGACGAACACGTGGAACGAGACCAGCGCGCTGACGGGGTTGCCCGGCAACGTGAAGACCGGCACCCGCTCCACCCCGAGCACGCCGAAGCCCTGCGGCATGCCCGGCCGCATCGCGACCTTGTCGAACTGCACGGTGCCCACGCGCGAGAGCACCTCCTTGACGGTGTCGAAGGCGCCCATGCTCACCCCGCCCGTGGTGATGATCGCGTCGGCGCGCACGAGCTGGCCCTCGAGGGCCTCCATCAGCTGGCGGGCGTCGTCGGGCACTCCCCCGACCCGGTGGGGCGTGGCCCCGACGGCCCGCACGGCCGCCGTGAGCATCAGCGAGTTGGAGTCGACGACCTGGCCGAACCCCGGCTCCTTCCCCGGCTCGACGAGCTCGTCGCCGGTGGAGAGCACGACCACGCGAGGCTTGGGCACGACCCGCACCCGGGCGGTCCCCGCCGCCGCGAGCAGGGCGATCTGCCCCGGACCGAGCAGCGCACCCGCGCGCAGGATGACCTCGCCCGCCTGCACGTCCTCACCGGCGTGCCGGACGTGCTGCCCCGGGACCGGCGCGGACCGCAGCGAGACGTGCACCACGCCACCGTCGGTCGCCTCGACGGGCACGACGGCGTCGGCGCCACGAGGCATCGGGGCGCCGGTCATGATGCGCATGGTCTGGCCCCGCGCCAGCGAGAGGGCGTTGGTGTTGCCGGCCGCGATGTCGTTGACCACCGGCAGCACGACGGGGCTCTCCGGGGTGGCCCCCTCGAGGTCCGCCGCGTGCACGGCATACCCGTCCATCGCCGAGTTGGTGAAGCCGGGCAGCTGGCCCTGGGCCACGACGTCGTCGGCGAGCACGCAGCCCTGCGCCTCCAGCACCCCGAGCTCGAAGGGGGGCAGGGGCCGGACCGTGCCGAGGATCCGCCCGAGGTGCTCCTCGACCGAGATCATGACTCCTCGGCGGCCCGCTTCGCCCGCTCCTCGGCGAACTCGTCCAGCCAGGCGCCGAAGTCCTTGCCCAGCTCGGGGTGCACCAGGCCCAGCTTCACGACGGCCTTGAGGTAGTCGAGGCGGTCGCCGGTGTCGTAGCGTCGGCCGCGGAAGACGACGCCATGGACGCCACCGCCCGGCTGGCCGGAGACCGCGAGCTCCTGGAGGGCGTCGGTCAGCTGGATCTCGTTGCCCCGGCCCGGCTTGGTGTGCTCGAGCACCTCGAACACCGACGGGTCGAGAACGTAGCGACCGATGATCGCGAGGTTGCTCGGGGCCTCGTCGGGCGACGGCTTCTCGACCAGCCCGGTCACCTTGACGACGTCGCCCTCGACGGGCTCCACGGCGGCACAGCCGTAGAGGTTGACCGACTCGCGCGGCACCTCCATGAGGGCGATGACGCTGCCGCCACGCTCCTCGCGCACGCGGACCATCTCCTCGAGGAGGTGGTCGCGGCCGTCGATGAGGTCGTCACCGAGCAGGACGGCGAACGGGTGGTCTCCCACGTGCTCCTTGGCGACCAGGACGGCGTGGCCGAGGCCGAGCGGCTGGCCCTGGCGCACGAAGTGCACCTTGCCGAGGTCGGCCGACTCGCGGACTCTCCTCAGCCGGTGCTCGTCGCCCTTGGCCTCGAGGGCGGCCTCGAGCTCCCAGTTGCGGTCGAAGTGGTCCTCGAGGGCTCCCTTGTTGCGCCCGGTGATGACGAGGATGTCGTCGAGGCCGGCCCGGACCGACTCCTCCACGACGTACTGGATGGCCGGCTTGTCGACGACCGGCAGCATCTCCTTGGGCGTGGCCTTGGTCGCAGGCAGGAAGCGGGTGCCCAGTCCAGCGGCAGGGATGACGGCCTTCGTGACACTCATGGGGGTCACCCTACTTGCCGGTCACGGCGCCGCACGGCGGGTCGGGACAGGTCACACTGTGCCTGTGACGGGGTATGCCGGCGGGCCGGCCGAGGATTCCAAACGGGCCCTGCGCGCGCGCTTCCGCGCCGAGCGCCGCGAGCGTGCCGCGCTGCGTGAGCGCGAGACGGACGCCGCCGCCCTCGCCGAGGCCGGCATGGCCGTGGTCGCCGAGACGGGGGTCGCCCCCGGCGAGTGGGTGAGCATCTACGAGTCGACGCCCGTCGAGCCACCCACCCACGCCCTGGTCGACGCGCTGCGGGCGCGCGGCATACGGGTCATGATGCCCATCACCCTCCCGGACCTCGACCTCGATTGGGCCGAGGCGGGGTCCGGCGCCCCCCTGGGCCGGGAGGCCGTCGGGTGGGCCAAGGTGGTCTTCGTGCCGGCCCTGTCTCTCGACCGGGGCGGCACCCGGATGGGCCAGGGCGGCGGGTGCTACGACCGGGTGCTCCCACGCGCCCCGGGCGCCCGCGTCGTGGCCCTCGTGCACCCCTGGGAGGTCAGGGACGAGCAGCTGCCCCGCGAGGCGCACGACCTGCCGGTGACCGAGGTCATCACCGCCGACGGGCCGGTGCGCTCACTCGGGTGAGCCCGGGACGAGCTGCAGCGTGTCGCCGCTCTCCTCCCGCACCGCCTTCTCCGAGAAGGGCCACGGGAAGGTCTCGTTCTCGGCCCAGGCGTCGACCTGGTCGTCGTAGTTGTCGTGGAAGGCGTGGCCGCTGTTGCCGGTGGCGTTGACCCACCGCGAGCGGTCGAGGTTGCCGAGGTCGACGACCATGCGCATCGACGGCCCGAAGCGCGCCTCGAAGCCCTGGCTGGCGTCCCAGCTCGTGGCGTTGACGACCGCCGAGCCGCCGGACACCGCGATGGGCCCGCGGTTGAACAGCATACGGACGGGGCCGGGCACGGTGTCGGAGCCGAGCACGCGGTGCTCCAGGGTCAGGTCGTGCAGCTTGCCCCACTCCCAGGCCCCGGGATCCTTGCCCAGCTCCTTGGTCAGGTCGAGGCGGGCCTCGACGAGGGCCTGGCGCAGGATCTCGGCCTCGCCCTCGGTGACACCCGGGGTGAGCTTGTTGTCCCACCAGGCGCTGCGCGGCTTGTCGAGCAGGGTGGTGACGGCCTGCATCCACTGGTCGCTGCCGTTGGCCCGCAGGTCGTCCGGCAGCTCGTCGTTGAAGGTGAGCTCGACGAGGTTGGACCAGACCGCGTTGAAGTAGGCGGCCGACGCGCTGGAGTCGGAGCGGCCGACGGGGTTGGTGAAGTCCCACCCGCGCAGCAGGTCCTGGCCCTCCTTGGTGAACTCGTCGCTGCCGAGGTCGACCTCGAGCAGGCGCTTGACGAGGGTCGGCGCGAACTCGCTGCGGGTGTCGCCCTGGATCTGGGACATCCGCTCGGGGGTGACCTTCTTCTCCTTCTCCAGCAGCGCGCGGATCCGGTGGGCGCGGAAGCCGTAGTCCCACTCCGTGGTGAGGAACGGCGTGGGGCTGGCCGTGACGGCCTGGTTCGCCGTGACGATCAGGCCCTCCGGCGGGTCGTAGACCCAGGGCATGTCCTCGAACGGGACGTAGCCCTTCCAGTCCCAGGCCGAGCGCCAGCCCGCGGTGGGCCAGAAGCCTGGCACCGCGCCGGGGGTGTCCGAGCGACGGATGGGGATCATGCCGGGCGCCTGGTAGCCGATGTGGCCCTCGCGGTCGGCGTAGACGAGGTTCTGGCTGGGCACCGCGAACCACTTCGCCGCCTGCCGGAACTCCTCGAAGCTGGTCGCCGTGTTGAGCCCGAAGATCGCGTCGGCGGTCCGGTTCGGGGTCAGCGCGGTCCACGCGAGCGCCACCTCGTACTTGCCGGCGCTGGGGCGGCCCGAGACCGGGGCCCGGTCCCCGGTCTCGTCGAGCTCCTTGACCGCCTCCGAGACCAGGGGCCCGTGGACCGTGCTGCGGACCGTCATGGTGTGGTCGCCGCCGCCCGCGACCTTGATGGTCTCGGTGCGCTCCTCGAGGGCGACGTACTTCCCGTCGCGCTGGTAGGTGCCGCCGCGGACCTGCTCGAGGAAGAAGTCGGTGACGTCGGGGTCGAGGTTGGTGAAGCCCCACGCGATCTGCTGGTTGTGCCCGATGACCACGCCGGGCAGCCCGGCGAACGAGAACCCGCTGACGTCGAAGGGGCACTCGCTGCTCACCGACCGGCAGTGCAGCCCGACCTGGGCCCAGACGCCCGGGATGCTGACGCCGAGGTGCGGGTCGTTGGCGAGCAGCGGCTTGCCCGTACTCGACCGCTCGGGTCCCACCACCCAGGAGTTGGAGCCCACACCCGGGCCCCGGCCCACCGACTGGGGCACGGCGGCCAGCGCGCGCTGCACCGCGGCATACGCCTCCTTGGCCCCACCTGTGGTGCGCTCCTCGAGCGGCACCGCCTCGGGCACGGCGGCCCCGGGCACGGCGGAGGCTGCGCCCTGCGCGCCGGCCCCGGGGCTCCAGTTCTGGGCCGACAGGATCGGCTTGTTCTGGCGGTAGGGGTAGGGCGGGTAGAGCTCGTTGATCTGCGCGACGGGGACCCGGCCGAACAGCCGCGCCCGCGTGAGCTCACCCTCGTAGTCGCCTCGCAGGTCCCACGCCATCGCCTTCAGCCAGGCCAGTGAGTCGGCGGGGGTCCACGGCTCGACGCGGTAGTCGTTCACCTGCTGTCCGAGCACGACGTACTCGAGGGCCATCCGCGAAGGGCTGCCCTGCCGGTCGATGTAGGCGTTGACCCCGTCGGCGTAGGCCTGGAGGTAGCGGCGGGTCTCCGGGGCGAGCATCGGCAGCTCGGCCTCGGCCACGCGGCGCCAGCCCATGGTGCGGATGACCTTGTCGGTCTCGAGGCCGCTGGAGCCCACCAGCTCCGAGAGCCGGCCGGCGGTGATGTGCCGGCGCAGGTCCATCTCGAAGAACCGGTCCTGGGCGTGCACGAAGCCCTGCGCCCGGAAGAGGTCCTGGGCGTTGTCGGCGTAGATCTGCGGGACGCCCCGGTCGTTGCGGAGCACGGTCACGCTGCCGCTCAGTCCCGGGACCGAGATCTCACCGTCGGCCGTCGGGAAGGGCCGGCGCACCCACGTGACGCCGAGGATGGCGGCGACCACGAGGAGGACCACGACGAGGGCGGCGACCGACACGGCAATACGACGAACAAGAATGGCGCGCGACACCCTGCGAGACTAGGACACACCGCGAGCGAGAGGACATGACGGGGCCGTGGACGCGACTTTCCTCGCGGAGCAGGGTGACTTCACGCTCGAACACCTCACCCCTGTGCTCCTCATCGGCTCCGTCGTGCTGCTCGTGTCCGTGGCGGCCGTGCGCCTGTCGGTGAAGTCGGGGCTGCCGTCGCTGCTCCTCTACCTCGCCATCGGCCTGGCCATCGGCGAGGCGGGCTTCGGCATCAACTTCGACGACAACGCGCTCGCCCAGGTGCTCGGGTACGCCGCACTCGTCCTGATCCTCGCCGAGGGCGGCCTGAGCAC
Organism: Knoellia sp. p5-6-4; assembly: GCF_029222705.1. Taxonomy (NCBI): domain Bacteria; kingdom Bacillati; phylum Actinomycetota; class Actinomycetes; order Micrococcales; family Intrasporangiaceae; genus Knoellia; species Knoellia sp. p5-6-4. The sequence goes on along the minus strand of NZ_JARGZF010000003.1, from coordinate 56,484 downwards.
GAAGTGGGACGGCATCAAGGACTCCGTGGCGCCGGCCGCCGCGCTCTCCACCGTGGGCGTCGTCGTGTCGGTGGCCGTCGTCGGGGTGGCCTGCCGCTATCTCCTCGACCTGCCCTGGATCACCGCCCTCATGGTCGGCGCCATCCTCAGCTCGACCGACGCCGCCGCCGTCTTCTCGGTGCTGCGGAGGGTGCCGCTGCCACGGCGGATCACCGGGCTGCTCGAGGCCGAGTCGGGGTTCAACGACGCCCCGGTCGTGATCGCCGTGACGGCCCTGGCGGCCGCGAGCGCCGACCCAGCGCACGCCGATCCGTGGTGGGTGCTGGGCTGGCACGCGGCGGTCGAGCTGGCCGGCGGGGCCGTCGTCGGGCTGACGATCGGCTGGCTGGGCGGCCAGTTCATGCGCCGGGCCGCCTCGGGGTCCTCGGGCCTGTTCTCCATCGGGATCATGTCGCTCACCGTGCTGGCGTATGCCGCTGCCGCCGCCGTGCACACCAGCGGGTTCCTCGCCTGCTACCTCGCCGCGCTCGTGCTCGGCAACATGGCCCTGCCCCACCGGCAGGCCGTCTCGGCCTTCGCCACCTCGCTGGGCTGGTTCGCCCAGATCGGGCTGTTCGTGATGCTCGGACTGCTGGCGTCGCCGCTGGGGATGGGCAGCCAGGTGCTGCCGGCCATCGTCATCGGCCTGGTCCTGCTGCTGGTGGCCCGGCCGCTGTCGGTGCTGGTGTCGATGACGCCGTTCCGCGTGCCGTGGCACGACCAGGCCTTCCTGTCCTGGGCCGGCCTGCGCGGCGCCGTGCCCGTCGTGCTGGCCACGGTGCCGCTGACCGCGGGCGCGCCGGACGTGGACTGGATCTTCGACCTCGTCTTCGTGCTGGTCGTCGTCTTCACCCTCGTGCAGGGCCCGACGCTGCCCTGGGTGGCCCGCCGGCTCGGCGTCGCCGACACCTACCAGGCACTCAACCTGGCGGTGGAGTCCACGCCGCTCGAGGAGCTGGGCGCCGAGCTGTTCCAGGTGACGGTCGGCCCCACCTCGAAGCTGCACGGCGTGGAGGTGTTCGAGCTTCGCCTCCCGCAGGGCGCGAACGTCACGCTGGTGGTGCGGGGCGGCTCGGGGTTCGTGCCCACCCCCAACACGACCATCCGGCGCGGCGACCAGCTGCTCATCGTCGCCACCGCCGAGACCCGGCAGAAGGTCGAGCAGCGGGTGCGCTCGGTCAGCCAGTCGGGCCGCCTGGCGGGCTGGCGCCGACGACGCTGACCCCCCGGCCGGCCGGCCGACGTTGCGACCCCGCCGGACGACGTATACTTGGCACTCGAAGTCCGACAGTGCTAATCGGGGAGGAACCGTGCCGACGTACGCCTACGCGTGCACCGCGTGCGATCACCGCTTTGAGATCTTCCAGTCCTTCAGCGAGGACTCCCTGTCGCAGTGCCCGCAGTGCGAGGGCCGGCTGCGCAAGCTGTTCAACGCCGTGGGCGTGGTGTTCAAGGGTGGCGGGTTCTACCGCACGGACTCGCGCAGCGGCTCCTCCTCGTCAGCGCCCGCCTCGACGGACACGAAGAAGCCCTCCTCGGCCCCGTCGACCTCCTCGTCGTCCTCCTCGGCCGACGGCTCCGCCGCCTGAGGCTCGCTCGTCCACAGCCCGGTATGCCGGGGGGCCGGCTTCCACAGCCCCGCTCCTGACCGCGAGCGGGCCGGGCCCCGCCTCGTAGGCTCGGGCCCATGACTCACGCACCCACCCACACCGACGGGCCGAGGGCCGACCTGGGCGTCATCGGGGGCTCCGGCTTCTACGAGTTCCTCACCCACGCCGAGCGCGTGCCGGTGTCGACCCCGTTCGGCGACCCGAGCGACGACCTGGTCATCGGTGACCTCGAGGGCCGCCGCGTGGCGTTCCTCGCCCGGCACGGCCGCGACCACCGCTTCCAGCCGCACAAGGTGAACTACCGCGCCAACCTCTGGGCGCTGCGCTCGGTCGGCGTCCGCCAGGTGCTGTCGCCGTGTGCCGTGGGGTCGCTGCGCGAGGAGCTCGGCCCCGGCACGATCGTCGTGCCCGACCAGGTCGTCGACCGCACGTGGGGCCGGGAGCACACGCTCTACGACGCCGAGGGGCCGGTGGTGCACGTCGGGTTCGCGGACCCCTACTGCCCGCACGGGCGTCAGGTCGTCATCGAATCCGCCCGGGCTGCGGGCAAGCAGGTCGAGGACGGCGGCACCCTCGTGGTCGTCAACGGCCCGCGGTTCTCCTCCAAGGCCGAGTCGCGGTGGCACCAGCAGGCGGGGTGGACCGTGGTCGGCATGACCGCCATGCCCGAGGCGGCCCTGGCCCGCGAGCTGGCCATGTGCTTCACCACCATCGCCCTCGTCACCGACCACGACGCCGGGGTCCACGGCGTCGAGGCCGTCACCCACGAGGAGGTGCTGCGGGTGTTCGCCGAGAACGTCGAGGACCTCAAGCGGGTGCTCCGCTCCACCCTCGTCGCGATGCCGGAGACCGAACCGGACGATGCGGCCTCGTGCCCGTGCCGTCGCGCGCTCGACGGCATCACCCTGCCCGCCCCGCTCCCGGGCTGACCCGGTCGTGCGCGGCCTGGGGGGAGGCGCCCGGCTGCTGGGTGAGGGACGCCGGGGCGCCTGGCGTCGCCGGGTGCTGCGGCGCGGGCTCTCGGCCGGGCTGGCCGGGGCCGCAGTGCTGGGGAGCGTGGCCGTGGCCCGCACACCGGAGGGCGGACCACGGGTGACCGTGCTGGTGGCGGCCCGCGACCTGCCGGCCGGTCACGAGGTCGGCCCGGGCGACGTGGTGGCGCAGAGCCGGCCGGCAGGCTTTGCGCCGAGCACGCCACCTCGCGAGGTGGGTGCCGTCTCGGGCCGCCGGCTGGCCGGGCCGGTCGGCGCCGGCGAGGTGCTCACGCCCGGTCGGCTGGTGGGGCCCGGGCTGCTGGACGGACAGTCCCCCGGCACTCGGGCCGTGCACGTCCCCGTTGCCGACCCGGGCGCCCTCGGGATGGTGCAGCCGGGTGACCCCGTCGACCTGGTGGCCCCGACCGGCGAGACGGTGGCCGCAGCGGTCACCGTCCTGGCGGTCGTCAGCGGGTCCGAGGCCGGCGCCGGTGGCTTCACCGGCATGCCCGCCGCAGGGGGCGGCCTGGTCGCGGCGGTCACCGCCGAGCAGGCGCGACATCTGGCGAGCGCTCCGCCGGATGAACTGGGAGGCTCGGCGGTGACGGTGGTCCTGCGCAGCGGCTCGTCGCTACGGTGAGGGTCACCGGAACGTCCGTGAACCACGGGTACGTCCGAAACCGAAAGGCGGGGCAGTTCGTGAAGGGCTTCAGGGACTTCGTCATGCGCGGCAATCTCGTCGAGCTGGCCGTCGCGTTCGTCATGGGCGCGGCGTTCGCCACGGTCGTGACCGCGTTCACTGCCATGCTCATGAGCTTGCTGGGCAAGGTCGGCGGCCAGCCGGACTTCGACAACTATCGGCCGGGGGGCGTCCCCGTCGGCGTCTTCCTGACCGCACTCGTGTCGTTCATCATCATTGCCGCGGTCGTGTACTTCTTCGTGGTCAAGCCCTACGAGGCTGCCCGTGAGCGCTTCGTGAGGCAGGAGGAGGACGCCGCTCCCCCGGAGGACGTCCAGCTGCTCAGGGAGATCCGCGACCTGCTGGCCGGACGCCCCACCGGCACCATGTAGTCCGACCACCACGTGCAGGAGGCGCCGACCCCGCGGGGTCGGCGCCTTCTGCACGTGAGGCCCGGGGAGTCAGTCGTTCCTCAGTCCCTGCCCCAGTGCGGCGGGCGCTGCTCCTGCAGCCACCGGTCGTGGGCGCTCTCGTCGAAGAGCTCGCCCCAGCCGGCGTCGGTGTCGTCCTTGGTCTGCTCCGGGGCCCGCTTCGGCTTTCGCCGCAGCACGCGGCGCTTCCGCCCGTCCTCCTCGGCCAGCGCAGGCGCCTGCTCGGGAGCCGGGAACAGGGTCTCGGCCTGGGCCTCGTCCGGCCCGGCGGGGTCGGCAGCACCGGCCGGCTCGACGGTGTCGGGTGCCTGCTCGTCGGCCCGCGACGGCACCGGCTGCTCCTGCTGCTCGTTCTCTGGCACGACCCCAGTCTCCCGCTCGTCACGCCTGCCGGGGCGCGCCTTCTCCGAGGCCCGCTGGGTCAGCGCCACCACCCGGGCCACATCACGGGCAGGGTCGCGGAACAGGTCGGTGCTCCAGACGCGCACGTGCTCCCAGCCGAGCCGGCCGAGCTGCTCGACCCGCAGGCGGTCACGGTCGCGCGTGCTGCGCATCGCGGCATACGCGGGTCCGTCGGACTCCACCGCGACGAGCACGTGGCCCGGCCGGCGGGGGTCCTCGACGGCGAGGTCGATCGGCTGTGCCGAGCCGCCGTAGGCCTCGTGCACCACGAGGCCGGCCTCGCGCAGGCGGCGGGCGAACTCGGCCCGCACCGGCTCCGTCGTGGTCGGGACAGGCACCGCCGGTGCGGCACTCGCGGCGACCTCGCCCGGGCCCTCGGACGGGGCGGGGAGCACGGCGCCCTGCGACTCGGCATACGCGAGGAAGTCGCGGAGCATGGTGGCCCCGCGCGCCTTCAGGCGGGTGGGGTCGAGGTCACTCGCCAGCAGCGACGACACCACGGTCATCCGCCGGCGGGCGCGGGTGATGGCGACGTTGAGACGGCGCTCGCCGCCCTCGAGGTTGAGCGGCCCGAACCGGTGGAGCACCCGGCCGTGCGGGGTCTTGCCGTAGCCGATGGAGAGGAGGACGGCGTCGCGCTCGTCGCCCTGCACCCGCTCGAGGTTCTTGACGAAGAAGCGCTCGGGGCGGTCCTCGTCGAAGAAGTCGCCGACCCCGTCGGCGTCGACGAGCGCCCGGCGCAGCGCCTCGTCGATCCGGCCGGCGTGCTTGATGCCGAGCGCGATGACGCCGAGCGACTCGTGCGGCCGGGTGCGGGCGTGCTCGAGCACCAGGTCGACGACCCGGGCGACCTCGGCCTCGGTGGACTCGATGGCCTCCTCGCCGGGCTGCACCACGCCGGCCCCCTCGACGGCCTCGAGCCGCACGACCGGGTCGCTGCCCGTGCCCGGGAAGGTGACCAGGCCGCCGTCGTACACGTGGCGGTTGGCGAAGGCGATGAGGCGCTCGTCGAGGGAGCGGTAGTGCCAGGACAGCCGCCGGGTCGGCAGCGCGGCGGCGAGCACGTCGAGCACCGACTCGAAGCCCTCGGTGAGCGCCTCGGTCTCGGCAGCACCCTCGTCGTCGACCGCCGCGGTGAAGAACGAAGTGGGCGGCAGCTGGCGCTCGTCGCCCGCCACGACCACCTGGTGGGCACGCGAGATCGCCGAGATCGCCTGGGCGGGCGGCACCTGCGAGGCCTCGTCGAAGATGACGACGTCGAACCAGCGGCCGGGCGGCAGGACGGACGCGACGACCAGGGGGCTCATCGCCCAGGCCGGCTTGATCGCCGTGAGGGTGTGCCCGGCACGCGGCAGCAGCTCGCGCAGCGGTCGGTGGCGCCGCGCCTTGCCCGCCTCTGCGCGCACCAGCGCCTCCTGCTCGGGGTGGTCGGCCAGCACCTCGCGCAGCCGTCGCCCGGCCGCGGCACGGACCCGCTCGGCGCTGCCCTTGAGGTGGGCGTGGTCGGCGGCGACGTACTCACGGGCGACGCGGCGCAGGTGGTCGCCGTCGTGGGCGCCGTAGGCGGGGTCCTGCACGGTGAGGTGCTCGGCGAGCGAGGCCCACCAGACGAACTCGAGCTCGGAGGCCACGTCGTCGACGTCGACCTTGCGGCGGGCGAGGTCGTCGACGAGGGCACCCATGCCCGCCGCGCGCAGCGCATCGACCGTGCCGAGCACGCGTGGGAGCACGGCGAGGCGCTCGGGTCGGGCCGCGAGCGCCGCCATCCGCTGCTGCAGCGCGTCCATGTCGGTGCCGAGCAGGTCGCCGCCCTCGGCCGTGGGCGCGAGCCGCTCCCCCAGCCAGCGCAGGTCGCCGGCCAGGGAGTCGTATGCCGTGCGGGCCCCGTCGAGGTCGACCGGGATCTCGGGGCGCCCGCCGGCGCCGGCCATCTGGTGCCAGGCCTGGCGCTGGTGCTGGGCGTCGACGAGGGCGGCGTGCAGGTCGGCGGGCGGCGTGCCCGGTCGCAGCAGGCCGCGGGCCTGCCGGCGCAGCCGCCACCGGGCGTACCAGCCCAGGGCCACGCCGTTCTGCTCGCGGTACTCCGAGGTGCCGGTGGCCGCGACGAGGTCGCCGAGCGGCAGGTCGAAGACCTCGGGCCGGAAGACCTCGAGGGTGTCGCGCACCCGGCCCACCGTGTCGAGCACGTCGCCCCAGTCGGCGACCCGCCGCGCCTCCGGCAGCGTCACCTCGGCGAAGACCTCGTCGATGGTCTTCTGCACGTCCTGCAGGCCGCTCTGGCTGAGCCGGCCGGTGATGTCCTGCGCGCGCACCGCGTCCTCGGCCGTGGTGATCCGGGCGGCATACCAGGGGTCGGTGCCGTCGTCGGTCGACCAGGCGCCGAGCGAGGCCGCCTCGGTGAGCTCGCGGGCCAGCTCGTCCACCCGCTCGCGGCTGAGGCCGGTGAGCTGTTCGCCGCGGATGCGGACGCGGGAGGTCGGTGAGTGGCGGCGCGCCGACAGGGTGGCGATGGCGTCCTGCACCTGGTGGGCGCTGACGCCCCAGGGCTGGCGCACATCGTGCAGGGCCTTGGCGTGCTCCACGAGCCGTGCCCGGCGCTCGACCAGGGCCTTCTCGACCGCGGAGGTGTCGGGCTCGGCAGCGGCCGTGCCCCGCTCGAGGGCGGCCCCGAACTCCTGGGCCAGCCGGCGCCTGTTGCTCGCCCCGTCGTAGGCGTCGAGCACGAGGTCGGCGAGGCCGACCCGCTCGAGGCGCGAGAGCACGGCGTCGATGGCGGCCCGCTTCTCGGCGACGAAGAGCACGCGCTTGCCCTCACCGGCCAGAGAGGCGATGAGGTTGGCGATGGTCTGCGACTTGCCGGTGCCCGGCGGGCCCTTGATGACGAGGTGGGCGCCGCTGCGCACGGCGTCGATGGCGGCCTGCTGGGTGGAGTCGGCGTCGAGGATGAGATGCTCGCGCGAGGGGTCGGCGTCGGCGGCGGTCTCGGGGACGGTCGAGCGCACCGCCTTCAGCGCGCCGGGGTCACCGGCCAGCGCCGCGACCACGTCGTGGTTGGCGAGCTCGGCCCCCTGCGCCGCGAGGTCGGCCACCATCGGCAGCTTCGCGTAGGAGAAGGTGCCGAGCACGAGCCGCGGCGCCACGGAGAAGTCGGGCACCTGCCCGCACAGGCTCGTGAGCGCGGCATACACGGGGTAGGGGTCGAAGCCGTTGCCCGCGCTGGCCATCTCCTCCAGCGCCGCGGTGTCGATGTCGAGGCCCTGCTCGGAGCGCAGGTAGTGCTCGAGCACGGGGTTGAGCTCCACCTCGTTGCCGAGGTCGATGCTGAAGTCCTCCTGGGCCGCGCCGGTCGGCTTGAGCACGCACGAGCGCAGCAGCACCGGCGCCGCGGGCGGACGGGAGGCGCCGCGGACCGTCCACGTGGCCATCCCGATGGCGATGAACCCGGCGGCGATGCCCCGCTCCTCGGCGAGCTCGAGGGTCTTGGCCCGGATCGTGCGGGCGCGACGGCGGGCCTCGTCGAGGGCTGCGGGCTCACGCACGAGGTCGGACAGCCGGGTCGGGCGCCCGGCGAGCAGCATCGCGACCCCACCGGGGTGGGCGGTCGTCAGGTCGAGGGTCCCGCTGGGCAGGTCGCGGTACCACAGCAGCGTATTGCGGCCGCCGAGGTCGACGAGGTGCCGCTGCCAGACCTGCACGGCGGCGGCGACGCGTTCGGCCCGGGGGTCGGCCGGGGCGGGGTCGGCGGCCTCCGAGGAGGGCGAGGGCGACGCGGGCGACGCCGCCGCAGCGGTCGCCTCAGCCCCCACGCCTGCCGGCTCGCGGCTCTCCCGGCGCGGCTGCGGGGCTGCGTCGTCGGGGGGCGGGACTGCAGGTCTGGGGCGTCGCCGAATCACCCGAGCAGGCTAACGAACGGCACCGCCGGCGACCGCGGTGACAGACCGGCGGGGCTCAGGCGGTTGTGGTCGGGCGGCGCACCACGAGGGCCGCGACGGCGATCACGGCAGCCAGCACCGCCGCTCCCATGCCGAGCACTTCGTAGCCGAGCCGACCGACGACCAGCCCGGCCAGCGCGCCGCCACCGCCGGCCGCCAGGCCCATGGCCAGGTCGGAGGCGCCCTGCACCCCGGCCCGCTCCGCGACCGGCACCGAGCCGGCGATGAGCGTCGAGCCGCTGACCAGCGTGAACGACCAGCCGAGCCCCAGCAGGAAGAGGGCCACGGTGAGGCCGAGCGACCAGCCGGTCGGGGCCTGGGCGGCCAGCAGCGCCGAGGCCACCAGCACCGCGGAACCGGCCAGCACCATCGGCCGGGCGCCGAAGCGGTCGACGGCGAAGCCGACCAGCGGCGAGAAGGCGAACATGCCCAGCACGTGGATGCTGATCACGAAGCCGATGACCCGCAGCTCGGCCCCGCCGTGGTGCATGTGCAGGGGCGTCATCACCATGACGCTGACCATGACCGCGTGCCCGAGCCCGACGGTGAGCATGCCGAGCAGGGCGGCCGGGATGCCGGCCGCGACGCGGAAGCCCCGGAGCACGGAGCCGTGGTGCTCCAGCGGCTCGACGGCGGCCGCCTCGGCGCGGGCGCGGGCGTGGAGCAGGGGGTCGGGTCGCAGGCGCAGGGTGAGGAGCAGGGCCGCGAGCGCGAACCCGGTCAGCGAGAACAGGAACGGGCCGGTGAGGGACGGCAGGCCGAGGCCTCGCGCCACGCGGCCGGCGATGCCGACGAGGTTGGGCCCGAGCACGGCCCCGATGGTGGTCGCCCACACGACGATCGAGAGGTCTCGCCCACGGTGGCGCTCCTCGGCGAGGTCGGCCGCGGCATACCGGGCCTGGTTGTTGGCGGCGGTCGCGCCGCCGAAGAGCACGCTGCCGGCGAGCAGCAGAGGGAAGGACCCGATGAGGCCGGCGGCGACGAGGGCCACGGCGCCGGCGATGCCGAGCAGGTAGCCGAAGTCCAGGCCCGGGCGGCGGCCGCGGCGGGCCATGATCCGGGCCATCGGCACCGCGATCAGGGCGCTGCCCAGCACCTGGAAGGTGCCGCCGAGCCCGGCCAGGTCGGGCGAGCCGAGGATCTCCTCGGCGAGGAGGGAGCCGACCGCGATGCCGCTCGAGACCCCGACGCCGCCGAGCATCTGCGAACCGACGAGGGTGCTGACGGTGCGGCGCTGGAGCGCGTGGTCGGCGGGCGTGGCGACGCCGGAGATGGGCACCACGACAGTATGCCGTCGGGCCCGTTCCGCCCCGCGCCGCCTGCCCGTGGGGGCTGCTCTCCCGGCCGGCGAGCAAACTCTCACAACGGACGAATCGGGGCTTTCGGCCCTGCTGGCCAGGAGGTCCGGCTGGCTAGCGTCGGGCTGCCGAAGCCGACCTGTGCCCGGAGGCCACCGATGACGACCACCCTTCCGCGCCCGGCCGCCACCGGGGCGGCCGCTGCCCCGCCCACGAGCCTGCGGCCGTGGTACGCGCTGATGCTGGTCGGGGGTGCGCTCGGGCTCTTCACCGCGGGGTGGCAGACCGTGGAGCGCATCGCCTGGGCGGCCGACCCGTCGGCGTCGTCGGTGTGCGAGATCAACGCCGTGCTGTCGTGCAGCAGCGTGTTCTCGCACTGGCAGTCCTCGGCGCTGGGCGTGCCGAACTCGCTCATCGCCCTGGCCGTGTTCGGCGTCGTCGCGACGACCGGCCTGGCGGGGGTCCTGGGCAGCCGGCTCTCGCGCAGCCACCTCGCGACGGTCTTCGGCGTGACCCTCTTCATGACGGCGTTCGTCGTCTGGTACCTCGAGCAGTCCGCCCTCTCGATCGGGGTGCTCTGCCTGTTCTGCGTCGGCTGCGCCGTCAACATCATCGTGGCCGGAGTCGGGGTCACGCGGGTGGCGGCGGGCGAAGGTGCCCTGGGTCGTGGCCGCCTCGGTCGGGGGGTCGCCACCATGGTGGAGGCGAACGCCGACGTGGTCGCCTGGGCGGGCCTGGCGGCGCTGCTCACCCTGATGATGGTGCTCGGCCTGACGCTGTAGCCGGTCGCGGGGGAAAGCAGGCTCCGCCCCGGTTGCGTCCGGTGGTCGCGCTCCTAGAGTGAGAGGCAGCCCCCTGTTGACGGGCATGCGCTGGGAGGAAGCCATGACGCTGCAGAGCACGAGGAGCGAGCACGCCGTTGCCGTGGGAGCCGACCACGACCTCGCCGACCTGGGTGTGCGTGAGCTGGTCGCGGCGCTGGCGCAGGTCGAGGACGAGCTGCGGAGGGTCCCGTTCATGGTGCGCCGCCACGGGATGATGGTGGTCAACCCCGAGGTCGCCCCGCTGCTGGCCCGCGAGCGCGCGGTCTCGACGCAGCTGAGCCAGCGCAGGGCCTCGTGGAGCAGCCCGCACCACCACGTCCCGCGCGGGGCCTCGGCCTCGTGGCCGGCCCCGCCCTGGACCTGAGCAGGGCGCCCTGGACCTGAGCACCGCCTGAGGGCGCTGCCTGATGGCGCCGTGCCGGGCAGGCCGGGGCGTCAGCCCACTGCTCGGCTCACTGCTCGGCGCGCACCACCATCACGGGGCACTCCGCCTCGTGGATGACCTTGTGGCTCACCGAGCCCAGCAGCAGCCCGGCGAACCCGCCCCGCCCCCGGCTGCCCACGACGATCAGGCCTGCCGTGGCCCCGAGGCCGCTCATCACCTCGCCGGGGTCGCCGTAGAGCACCTCGGTCTCGACGGACAGGTCGGGGTGGTTGGCCGTGAGCCGCGCGCGGGCGTTGTCCAGCGTCTGCTGCGCCTCTTCCGTGACGGAGCGGGAGTGACTGGTGCCGCCCTTCTCCGACTCGGCGTAGGCCCACCCCTCAGGCGAGAGGAGGTGGCCCACCCGCACGACGTGGAGCCTGGCACCGGCCCTCGCCGCGATGTCGGCCGCCGCGTCCAGCGCCCGCTGCGAGGGCAGGGAGTCGTCGACGCCGACGAGCACCTTGTGCTCGGCGTCGGGGTGGGCGGGCGCCTCGCCGCGCACGACGACCGCCGGGCAGCGGGCGTGGGCGGTCACGGCATACGACACCGAGCCGAGCAGGCCCGCCGCGAGCCGGCCCCTCCCCCGGCACCCGGTGACGACGAAGTCGGCCTTCTCGGAGGCCTCCACCAGGGCGGCCGCCGGGCTCTGCTGGGCGGAGACAGCGCTCACGTCGGAGGGGTCGAGGACCGTGGTGACCCGCTCGACGCCGGCCCTGAGGATGCCCTGGGACTCGTCGGCGAGCTCCTCGGCGAGGCGCTCCGCGCTGTATGCCGGCTCGACCGGGAACGCGGCCGGCTCACCGGAGTGGAGCACGGTGAGCGGGCGTCCCTGCCGCTTCGCCGAGGCGGCCGCCCACATGAGGGCGACCTCCGCGCCGGGCGACCCGTCGTACCCGACGACGATGCCACGAACGTTGCCTTCCATCGCTGACCTCCCTGTCGCCCGATCCGGGGCCCACCCGGAACGGCTCCTTCATCGTGACGCCCCGCGGCGACGGCGTCGAGGGCCCTAGGTCCCCGGCGCGGGCCGTTGGCCTCTGGGGATCGGCACCGGCCCGGCGTCGACTGGGCGGTGAGGTCGGTCCAGGAGGTGGTGCAGATGACGGGCGGGGCGAGCGGAGCGGACCGGCGAGCAGGTGTGCTGCTCTACTGGCTGCCGCTCGGCGCGGGAGGCCACGTGGTGCGGTGGAACGGCCGGGTCTACGAGGTCATCGCCGCACGCTACGGCCACCGGACGGTCAACGACCTCTACCACTCGGCGCTGGAGGTGCTCCTCCGCGGCGAGCGCTACGTGGTCGAGATGGCCCCGGTGTGGAGCGGTGATGCTCCGGAGCGCGGTGTCGTGCGGGTCGGTCCGGTCGGGCTGCCGCTGCTGGGGAGGTCGGCGCTGTTCCGCTACGAGGTGCGGCGGTGGCGCGGCGGGGTGATCCCCGATGCCGACGAGGCGGTGGCCAGTCCGGTGCTGCTCAGCGGCGACACCTCGCGCGCCACGCGGGTGCTCGACCTCGTGCCCGAGGTGCCGGCCCTCACCTGGGGGCGGGACGAGCTCGGGGCCGGGGACATGTGGAACTCGAACTCGCTCATCTCGTGGCTGCTGGCCCGCACCGACCACGACGTGGCAGGCATCGCGCCGCCGCCCAACGGGAGGGCGCCGGGGTGGCTGGCGGGGCTCGCGCTGGCCGCCCAGCAGAGCGGGAGCCGACCGGCTCTGACCGAGTAGACCGTGCGGCCGCTGCCGTGACCCGCCTGGGTCGTGGCGTGAAGATCCTTGTGTGACAGGTGTGCCAGATGTCCATCCACTTTTTGAAATGACTACCCGCGGCATGGCCCGAAATGACTAGTCATCAGGCACCATAGGTCAGGTGATCCCCCGCAACACCCCCCTGTCGAGTCTGAGTGGCACGCCCCGCAAGACGCGCGCCCCCCGCGGCTTCCGCCGCCCACTGACGGTGGACCAGCGCCTGAGCCTGGCACGGTACCTCGTCTACTTCACCCTTCCCGTCCTCAGCATGGCCGCCATGGGTTTGGCCCTCGACGGCAGCAGACGCGCCGTCACGTTCCTGGCGCTGCTCGCGCTCATGCCGACCCTGCTCTTCCTCTCCCGTTCCCGGGTCGAGCCGGTCGGCCCTTGGGTGGCGCGGCGCATCCGTCGTCGCGAGATCGCCCTGCTCGAGCGACTCTGGGCCTCGTCGCCCACGTCCCAGTCGTAGCCAGCCCTCCACGGGCTGCGCACACGCGTCTGGGCCGCGGTGGCGGCATCACCTCGGGTGCAGGTACGTCGATAGGACTCCTCCATTCGCCGGGTCTGACGGGCCCGGTTACCCGATGCCGCTGAGGCGTGCACCAGGCGTTCCATGAGCAGTGGGGGCGCGCGGCGTGTCGAAGGCACGCGGCTCGCGATACCGCTGCTGTACTCGCACGAGAGACGGCACGTTCGTCAGCACGGAGGGTGGGCCATGCAGGACCAACCACATGAACACCAGACGCTTGAACATCGCGTAGACATGGTGGCGGCCAGCACCGTGGCCGCCGCGCACCGCCGGGACCACCGGCACGACAAGACGGCCGAGGAGTGCCACCCGCACTGCGTCGAAGTCGTCCACCTCGGTCACCGCGCCGTGGCCGTCTGCCACTGCTGCCAGGCCGACTCGGGCTTCCTGCCCGCGCGGGAGGCGGAGGGACTGGCACGACGTCACTCGGAGCAGACGAGCGGCCTGGTCAGCGTGCCGCTGGTGGCAGCAGTCGCCTGAGCTCGAGCCCCGGGAAGGCGGACCGGTCGTCCGAACCGACCGCGCCGGTCACGGTGCCCGTGGCGGCAGTGCCAGATCTACCGTGCCCGCCGGAGCTCCGTTCAGAAGGGTGTTGTGGTCTAGCCCTCAGGCACCTCGGAAGCCTGCCCAGCCGGCAGCATCGGTGAGCGGGGTCTCGCGGGGCCGGACGCGATGACGTTCGAAGGCAGCGCCGTCTGTGGGGCCAAAGGCCCTGTTGGGGCCGCACGTGCGCCGTACCTTCGGGGCATGGAGCGGGTGGTGGTCGACCGCTACGGCGGGCCAGAGGTGATTCGCGTGGTGCAGGCCGAGGATCCGCGCCCGGGGCCGGCCGAGGTCCGGGTCCGGGTGTTGGCCGCCGGCGTCTCTTTCACCGACGCACAGTTGCGCGCCGGCACCTATCTGGGTGTCCCGAAACCGCCGTTCACGCCCGGGTACGAGTTGGTCGGGGTCGTGGATCAGGTCGGTCCCGGCTGCTCTCAGCTGCAGGTGGGTGATCGGATCGCCGCGCTGACGGTGTGGGGCGCGGACGCCGAGCGGGTCTGCGTGTTGGAGTCGGATGCGGTGAAGGTGCCGGAGGACCTGGATCCGGCAGAGGTCGCCAGTCTCGTGCTGACCTACATGACCGCGTACCAACTGCTGCACCGCATGGCGAAGGCGCGCCCCGGTGAGTCGGTGCTGGTTCACGGCGCGGCGGGGCGGGTGGGCACCGCAGTGCTGGAAGTGGGAGCGGCGGCCGGACTTCGCCTGTTCGGGACCGCCGCGCAGCGGGACCTGCATGCGGTGGAGCGACTCGGCGCGGTGGCGATCGACTACCAGCACGAGGACTTCGTCACCAAGGTGCGGTCTTTGCCGGAGCGCGGCGTTGACGTGGTGCTCGACGGACTGGGCGGGGTGCTGTCGCTGCGGTCGTTCCGCGCGCTCCGACCCGGTGGCCGGCTCGTGGTGTTCGGCCATTACTCCACGCTGGCCCACGGCCGCAAGAGCTGGCGTGGGTGGGCGCAGTGGTACGCCGCGACCGCCGCCGTAGGGTTGTGGGGGCTGTTCTCGCCACGTCGGAAGGTCACGGCCTACCGGATCCAAAAGCTTCGGGAGGGCCACCAGTTGGTCCCGGTGAGCAGACGGTCCCCCGCGCCGCTCGTCGGCGGAGGACCTCGGGAGCCGGAGCAGTTCCGGGAGGATTTCACCGCGCTGCTCGCCCTGCTCCGAGAGGGCCGGATCCATCCGGTGATCGCCGAGCGGCTGCCGCTGTCACAAGCGCGTCACGCGCACGAGTTGCTGGAGACGTCGGCGGAGAAGGGGAAGCTCGTCCTCGTTCCCGACGGGACGAGAATGGGCACCGGCTGACGGCCGGCAATGGGCCGAAGCGGCCCGCTGCCCTGCTCATCGGCCTTGTCGAAGCAGCCGCATCCTGCTAGCTGTTCCATAGGTCAGCGCGCAGGAGGCATACGACGACGCTTCCGAGCGGCGTTGGCGTCGTCGCGCTGGCCCCGGTAGCGACCCGGTCCGGCATCCGCCCCAAACGGGCCGGGCAGTACCTGGTGTTCACCCCGCTAGACCAGCCGGACCGGCTGCCGATCTTCGAGACGGGGGAAGACAAGCGGGGTCACCTCGTTCCGCGCCGGGCATGCCCAAGTGGTCCGGCTCATCGAAGGGTGCCTGGGAGCGTCGCCGCCGACTGGCCCGGTGATCGGTGAATCCGACGCCCGGAGGGCCGGCGCCGTGCACGGCCAAACGAGCGTGACGCCGAGACGGCGCTGCGCCTCGCCCGCCGAGCCGGTCAACGACCACGCCGGGCCATGCTGCATAACCGGCCGCGACCACCCTGCGTGTTGAGCCAGATCTTGCCCGGCAGGCGGTGAATCAGCCGACCTTGATGGGCCGCCGGGGCGAGCATCTTGGAGTACCGGCCCGGCGCCAAGCGCGGCAGTTGGAAGTGGTCATGTGGACTCACAACCTCCTCGAGGTGCAAGACGCGAGCAGAGACGCCGGGCAGTGGGTGCGCCCGAGGATCGCTTCGACGCGTCTGCTAGCCCGTGCATAGACTCCCCACAGCGTCGGCTAGGCTGCACGCTGCATGACATGCACCCGCTTGGGTTTCCGCGAGGCTTCCAGCGAGGGTTTCATCCATGCACCGCCCTCGTAGCTCAGGGGATAGAGCACCGCTCTCCTAAAGCGGGTGTCGCAGGTTCGAATCCTGCCGGGGGCACCACCACGTTTCCGCAGGTCAGAGCCCATTGGGCCGCTCCTGCTCGCCCGCTTCGTTCCGGCGCCGGGACTCATCCGTACCCGTGCCGTACCCGAGAACGCGGTTGACCCGTTCCAGAGCCGCCCGGTCGGCGTCCGTGCCCATGAGGTGCCCGTACGTGTCGAGCGTCAGCTTCGCCGTGGAGTGACCCAGCCACGCGGACACCGTCTTGATGTCCACCCCGGCCGCGATCCAGAGGCTGGCCGCGGTGTGCCGCAGGTCATGCGGACGCCGCCCCAGCCCGGTCGTCGACCAGTGGACGGACCGCCGCCAGTTCTGGGCGTGCAGGTAGCCGCCCTCCGGCGCGGGGAACAGCAGGTCGTCCGGTTCCCGCCCCTCGGCCCAGGACTCCACCACCGGGCGGACCCGATCAGTGAGCGGCACGAGACGGGACCGGCCGCTCTTGGTGGTGGCTCGTTCGATGACGGCACCCGTGCGCCCCGACTGCGGAACGGACCGCTTCACCACAAGCCCCGGATAGGGCACGTTGACAAGATCCCTCACCCGCAGACCTCGCAGCTCGCCGAAGCGGAGGCCGGTGAGGCCGAGCACAAGCGTGATTTCGACATACCGCCCCGCGAACTCCCGCTGGGTGCTGACGACGTCGAGCAGCACGTCCAGCGCGAAGGGATCGACCTCCACGATCTTGCCCGTCCTCGAGTCGGGGTGAGGCAGCGGGACGGACTCGGCCGGAGACACCTGGAGCCGCCGCGTCCGCACCGCATACCGGAACAGCCCCCGCAGGGTGGTGCGCACCCGGGCCGCCGTTCTGACCGACCGGCACACCGCGAGGTCGGTCAGGAATCGCTCGATCTGCACCGATGCGACCGACGAGATGGGGAGCCTCCCGAAGGCCGGCACGATGTGGACGCGCAGCGCACTCTCGTCCGACTCCCACGCCCGCACCGACACCTGGCCCTGCCGAGAGTCGCGGTACTCCTCCGCCAGCTCGCGCACCGTGATCTTCCCGGCCGATGGCGAGACGAACTCCCCAGAGAGCAGGAGCCGCTTCTGCTCCATCTCCCAACGGACGGCGTCGCCTTTGCGTTGGAACGTCCGGTCGGCAACCACGACGCTCCGGTACTTCACCTGGACTCGCCATGTGCCGTAGGGAGTCTTGACGATCACGCCGATTCCTTCTGCTGCTCCAGCCACTCCAGCAGGTCCTCCGGACGCCAGAAGCAACGCTTCCCGATCTTGATCGCCGGAGCGAACCGGCCGTGGAACCGCAAGTGGTTCAGCGTGTTCCTCGTGACGTGGCACCACGCAGCCGCCTCGTCCACCGTCAGCAGGACCGGAGCCTGCACCTCGTTCGTCTGCCCATCCATGACACTCCCCTCTCACTCGATTCTTCTTGTGCTTACTGCTTCCTCATGCGCTTCTGCTCCGCACGGTGCTGGGCGTACTCCCTCGCTCGGGCGGCAGCTGCGCGGGCCAGCTCGACCTCCCCCTCGTTGTCCCAGCCGACGCCGACGAAGCGCCACTGACCCACGATGAGCGTCGTCTCGTCCTCGTCGTCCGCGAGGAGGTCGGCCTCGATCGCAGCCAGGTCGATGGAGCGGCCGTCTCGCTGAGCGTCGGCGATGAGTGCCTGGGCGCGACGGCGGGCACGGCGGAGGACACCGAGGGTGAGCGAGTAGCGGCGCGACTTGGTCGCGAAGTGCCCCCGGAAGCCCAGCGAGGGGGCCCACTTCCGCAGCAGACCGTAGGGCCAGTCGTTCAGCGGGACGTCGATCTCGGCATGCGCCCAGGCACCTTCGGCCAGTCCGGCGAACTCGGTGGCGACCTCCTCGACCCTGCGCAGGTGAGGGTTCAGTCCGTTGGCGTCGACCGTGTCGGTGGCCGACTTCGTCGAGTACTTCGCGAGGTAGCCGGCAACCTGCTCGGCGGTCAGGGCCTGCTCGGGGTCGTCGGTGCGGTGTCCCGTGCGGACCGGGCGCGTGTCGACCTGGGCACCGAACGCCAGCACCCGTGGGGCGTCGCCATCGAAGACCGGTGGGGCGGTGAACCGCACGGCTGCAGCTGCCTCCGCGACGAGATCCGAGACGAGGTCGGCGGTGAGCCACTCCGGCGCAGCAGCGAAGCCGGTGTCCGTCTTGGGTCCGTCGAGGCGGATCAGGGCGTGGAAGTGGATGAGTCCGCGCAGCTGGTACTCGGCGACCTTGGCGTACTGCACCGTTGCGTAGTCCGGCAGCTGCTTCTCCTTGACCCCGACCCGGTCCGCGAGGAGTCGCTTGAGAGCGATGGTGAAGCGTCGCCACAGCTCCGGGGCCCACCACTGCCACACGACGTGGGAGGCGTAGTCGTAACACTCCCCGCACAACGGCTGCCCCAGCAGCGAGTCCCCATCCTCGTGAGTGGCGAAGCAGGTCGTCGGCCTGCCGTGCTCGCACCGCTTCTCCTTGGCGTGCTGTCGGCAGCGACGGCCGTTGTCCCGCTTCCCGTGGACGTGCCCGAACGACGGTGCGGTGACGGTGGCGAAGACGAGCGGGTTCTCGCTGACTGTGGCGGGGACGCCCTTGCCGCCGCTGACCCCGGCTCGGATGAGGTGGAACATGTCGGCCGCGTAGACCCGCGAGCAGGACGGGCACACGCTGGCTCGGCGGTTGCCGCACCGGGTCAGGGTGGTGCCCATCGGCTCATGGTCGGAGGAGTAGACCGACAGCACCTCCCCCGTCCCGGTGTTAACGGTGGTCGAGGACCCGACGAGGTGGATCGGGTGCAGACAGAACCCGACGCGGGAGACGGCTTCGGACCAGTCGTCGAAGTCCGGCGACAGCATGCGTTTGGCGATTTGCCGTGCCACGGCGGCGGAGCTCAGGTCCAGGTCGAGCGGAGCGTTCTCCCCGTATCCGGAGAACCGCTGGAACCCCGTGGCGTTGTCCGTGGGCATCGTCAGGCCACCCAAGACCCGTCGCGATTGCGGGGCTTGCGCGGCTTCCGCGGTTTGCGTGCGGGCCTCGGGGCAGGACTCTCGTTCTTGCTGGTCGCAGCAGGCTTGGGGTCGGCCTCGACCGTGGGCGCTTGGGCAGGCTCGGCCATCAGGTCGTCGAACAGATCGAGCGGCTTCGGCGGTCGTGGTGCGCTCAGGGCGGGAGATGCGGTAACGGACGACGCGAGAGCCGCGATGTCGTCGTCCGTGAGGTAGGAGGCCCGCACGCGTCGGATTGCACGGGTGCCCTCGACGCGGACGAACGCCACACCAGGCGTGTGCTCGGAGATGTGGTCGGCGGTGGCCCCGAGGTCGCGGGCTCCCTCGCCGAGGACCATGTCGACCTGGATCGGGTTGTCCAGGCGCATCGCCACCCGGGTCGGGAACAGGTCACGCCAGCCGACGACGTCCTTACCGGGGTCCTGCACCGCGGCGAGGACGGTGATGCCGACCGCACGGCCCTTGGTCAGCAGCAGCCCCAGAGCCTGCTCGATGCGGCGCACCACCGACCGTTCCGCGAACGCCGTCAGGGTCGCCAGCTCGTCGATAACGGCCAGCACGTGCGGGGAGTCCGGCGACGGCTGATGCTTGCGGACACCCTGGGCGGCCAGCGTCTTGGCGCGGGCGTCCATCACGGCGGCGAGGTCCTCGAGCAGGTCGCACATCGTCTCGGGAGTGCCGTCTTCGAACCGCGAGAACAACCGAGCACCGGGGCGAAGCTCCATGCCGCCCTTGGGGTCGATGGCCCACACCTGAACCCACCCGGCATCGATGGCCGGGGACAGCCCGTGCAGCAGGGACCAGAGGATGGAGCCCTTGCCCGCACCAGTTGCTCCCGCAATCAGGACGTGGGTTTGCCACAGGGAAAACCGCCACAACGTCCCGTCCTCGTGTCGCCCGATGGGAACCGCGGCAAGGTTCAGCGCGTGGGCGGGCTCGGCCGGGAGCGGTCGGATCGTTGAGGCGAGGACGTCGGAGCGGTGCAACTCGATCCAGACGGACGTCGCCCCGGCCGCAGACACCCGTGCTTCCCTCGCTCCGAAGGCGACTGCAAGGGCATCGGCTCGGCGGGCGTAGTCGTCGAGGGTGAGCCCGACCGGGATCGCCACATGGAGGCGGACGATCCCGGCCGGAGTCACCTTCACCTTGTGCAGTGCGCCGTAGACGTACCGGCGCGAGCGGTCGTTGTCGTAGTCGTGCGCAACCAGACCCACCCGGTGCGCGACCCGCCGCCACTTGCGCGGGTAGGTCAACGACAGCCACAGCTCGTTCAAACGCGGTCTCGCCATGCGCCTATAGGAGTCCGGCGAGCCCAGGCGCCACACAGCCAGCGCGGCACCCAAACAAGCGACGAGGAGGAGAACGGCTGCGTGGCCGGCATAGCGGTCCAGCAGCACCAGCCCAACGACCGGCAGCGCACGCAACGGACGGCGCACCGCGAACCTTGCCAGCCGGAACACCGACCACGCCGCGAACATGACCAGCCGGACCGCCGCCTCGAAAATCAGGGCGACTGGCTCGTCGCTATCGAACATCGCTCCCCTGCGCTCCCCCACGACGGCGCTCCTTCCCTCAGGCGGATCGACGAGCGTCGGAAGCAACCGCCATCACCCGAGACTGCGCGGCACCTAGTGCGGAGTACGCCCGGTAGACACCACGCCGAATCTCGTCGTCCGGTGCGTTCACGAACTCGCGCACCAGCTGTGCCAGCTCGTTGCGGACCCCGTCGACCCGGGCCACCTCGTGGGTCAGAACCGAGGGGAGGTCCTTCACGTCGACGTCGAACGCGTCGGCCCACGCCACGGCATCAGCAGGACGCATCACGCCGCCCCCTTCTCGGGCTGACGCTGACCGTTGCTGGATCCACTCACAGACTTGGTGCCCGGGGCGCGTACAGCATCAGCGCGGTACGACCACGCGATGTTCGGACGGCTGCCCCGGTCGTCGATCCACGCCGTAGCCGTCAGGTTCTCGAACTCAACGGGCCGCAGCTTCTGCCCATCCGGCTTCGGCGGCGGCACCGGCTGGACGTCGGCGGAGATCTTCACCGTGACCTCGCCCTGCCCCTTGCGAGCGTTCTCGTCGAGGTCGACCACGCGGACTTCCCAGACGCGCAGTCCGGTCACCTTGTCCCGCAGCTGGATGTCCCCCGGCTCTCGTCCCGCAGCCCTGGCCGCCTGCAGAGCGTCGAAGTCCTCGACCGCCGCGACCTCGCCACGCATGAGTGCCCCATCCGGGAACACGTCTTCGAACAGCACACGAATCCTCGGCTGAATAGCCATTGCAAATCACCTCTACTTGTCTAGAGCAGTACCGACAGCAGTCAGTAAAGCACACTCCTCTAGACAAGCAAGAGATTGCCGAAGTCAGATCGCTGGGAAGCGGTACTCCAGCACGTAGCTCGGCGCAGCCTTGACCGTGTCGGTCAGCTCCACACGACGACCCTCGGTGTCGAACGCCACCCGACGAACCGTGAGTACGGGAGTCCCAGCAGGCAGACGAAGTCGCCGCCGCTCCTCGGGTGTGGGCATTCGTGCGCCGACCTCTTCCGTGAACTCGGCCAATGTATGGCCGGCCTCCTCGAGACGGGCATATACGCCGCCGGGGCCGGTGTCGGCCTGCTCGATCTGAGTGCCCTTGGCGATCGTCGCAGGAATGTATGAGGACCCGAGTTCCACCGGCTGTCCGTCCATGAGGTAGCGGCGATGGCGCGCCACAACACGGCTTCGCGCTGGCAACTCCAACGCCTCTCGAACCACAGCCGACGCCGCCTCGTAACCGACCTGGATCTCGTCTACGGACGGGGTCCCCACTCCCTCAGCCTCGGCGATGAACGCGGCATGCCCCGCCGCACGGTGCCGGCGCGCGAAGCGATCCGAGGCCACGCGTCGCACAACCGGACGCTCACGAACGAAGACGCCGCGCCCATGCTCGGCAACCAGCAGCCCTTCGGCCCGCAGCTCCGATAGCGCCTGCCGCACGGTCATTCGGGCTACGCCGAAATGCTCCATGAGCTGCGACTCGGATGGAACCTTGTCCCCTGGCGCCAGCCGACCAGCACCGATGGACTCGCGCAGTCCAGCAGCGATCTGCTTGAAGGCGGGCGTGTCGGAGGACTTGTTGACCTCGCCCAGGTCCAGCATGGCTCACTCCTCCAGTCGTCCGTACTGCCTACACTCTGGCAGATGGAGGTGACCCCATGAGCGACACACCGCGCCACTCAGTCAGCGTCGCGGCGGCGATCTTCGACGACACCGGTGAGAACGTCCTGCTCATCAAGCGCCGCGACAATGGGCGCTGGGAGCCTCCCGGCGGTGTGCTGGAGCTCGAAGAGACCATTGAAGATGGGCTCCGTCGAGAAGTCCGCGAGGAGACCGGGGCCGAGATCGCGGTGGGCCCCCTGACCGGCGTTTACAAGAACATGAACCTTGGAATCGTCGCCCTTGTCTTTCGCAGTCAACTCGCATCCAAGCCAAGCGAGGAGTCCCCGGAAGCAGCTGAGGTCGCCTGGCATCCACACTCCCAACTGCCGGACTCCATGCTCGAGGCATACGCCGCTCGGATCACCGACGCACTGGCCCAATCAGGACCCGCGATCCGCGCGCACGATGGAGCGTCCCTGCTGAGGCAGAACCCCACACAGTAAACGGGCACCTGCTATCCCTGGCGCTGGCCGCGGTTTGACGAGCCCAACGGATGAGGTCCCGCGGCGTCGCACCTCCTGTGGGTAGCCTGTGCGCGGCGACAGGGGGCACCACTCTGTCTGCCTGGGAGTGGAGGGGACATGGCGAAGATCAGGGTCTACGAGCTGGCCAAGGAACTTGGCGTGGACTCCAAGACGCTGCTTGCCTACATAAAGAGCCAAGGCGAGTTCGTTCGATCAGCCTCAAGCACGATTGACCCGCCAGTGGTCCGACGAATCAGACAAGAGCTCGCGGGGTCCAGGAACATTCCTCGCGCCGCTGCTCGTTCGACACCTCGGCCCGCTCCTCGTCCGACGCCTCGACCCGCCCCCGTTCGCCCTTCGAGGGAAGTGCAGCCTCCGGGACTGCCCCAAGGCGCACCTGCCACGACTCCGGCCTCCATCTACAACAGTTGGCGGGCAGGGGCCATACCCGAGCCCAGTAGCCCAGATCTCGCCAAGAACGTTGAGCGCTTGGGGCGCCGTTTCCCCGAGTTCATGCGGCACCGCGAGTCACTGCGGAAACTCGGGTCACAGGTCGTTTTTGCTGGCTTGTGCAAGGAGTCCGGCTTCCAGGATTGCGGCATCGCTCTTGTCCGATTCAGCGGCGCCATCGAAGCAGCTTTCGGCCTGACGCGTGAAGTCGTCCTCTTCTATAGCCCGCACCGGGACATCCAGGTCAGGACATACCAAACAGCACGCAATGTCCTCAACCGCCTCGGCCGCGAGGTGTCCCCAGATCTCTTGTTCTTGAGCGCCCCCGACCCCCGCCTTCGGGTCAAGCTCGATGACTGGTCAAGGCCGGAAGTTATGGCGATCCCACTTGAGGCTGAAATGGGAGAGGATGCGTTGTCGTTCATCTCCCTCATCCGGGATTACATTTACAGCCGCGATCTATTCTATGAGACGACCCCCGTCCGTGGGAGCCGATTCTTCGGCCGGCGCACGCTTCTTCAAACCCTGCGGGACGACGTCAAGAACCAGCGCGTCGCAGGCGTGTTTGGCCTCCGAAAAGCAGGCAAGACCAGCGTGCTGATGCAGCTCTCAGACATGCTGCAGTCGACGAACACGGTGACGATTCTGATGGACTTGGAGGCATTTCCGTCGCCCCCAGCCGACCCCACGCCCGACATCTTGGCCGAACTACGCCGCAGGCTTCTGGTGGCCTTGAAAGAGCGTGGACTTCGAACCCAAGAGCTAGCGCAGCTCTCCAAGACGCCCACCATCGTGGAGATGAAGACGGCGCTCCAAACCCTACTTGGGAAACTAGACGCTGACGGCGTAGCGATCCTGCTTCTCCTCGATGAGATCGAGTATCTGACGCCTGCAGACCAGATCGATGTAGCCGAAGGGGCCATGCCTCAAGTAGCGCAGATGCTCGGAGCACTTCGCAGCCTGGTGCAGGAGACGCCCAACTTCACATTCGTTTTGTCAGGGCTCACCAGCGCCATCATCGAGGGCGGACGGCTTTACGGTCGCCCAAACCCGCTCTTTTCATGGGCCAAGGCTCACTACCTTGGACCATTCGAGAGATCTGAGGCTGACGAACTAGCCACGTCAATCGGGGCGAAAATGGGCATCGAGATTGAGGCTGGCGCTCTCGAAGCTCTGTTTGACGCTTCGGGTGGCCATGCATTTCTCTACCGGAACCTTGCCTCTCGAGTGGTCAGTGACTTACCCATAGACGTCTACCGTCGCCGAATCACGCGATCCGAGGTCCTGCACGCTCTGCTGCCTTGGAAGGCATCCGTCACAGGCAACGTCGGCGAGATGGTCGACCACGTGCGTCGCTACTACGCGACAGAGGCGATTCTGCTCGAAATTCTGATGGATTCTCCTAACGACTTCGGGACCCTGGCCGAGACTGAGCCCCAGGCGCTCGACCACCTGTTGAACCTTGGGCTCGTGCACCGAGCGGATCGCGGCTATTCGCTCAACTCACTTCTGGAGCTGATGTGAGCAGCGATTCCTCGTATCTCTCCCAGTGGATCGAGGATGTATCCCAGCAGTCCTCGCGATACGGCCTGGTTCTGGCGCTGGTCGGTTACGCCCATGAGCCCTTGAGAACCGGCTTCACCGCTGTTTCGGAGCATGTCATGACGGTCTCGGACTACTTGGCCGAGACCCTTGACGACGGACCCATTCGAGTGGTGCTCACCGACGTGGAGTCGATGTGCTCCGATTCCGCGGGCAACGGCCTCGGCCTTCTGCGAGAGCGCGTTAGTTCAGACCTGGACAGAAGCATCAACGTCGTCCTGGTGTCTCGATACCCCCGGATCCGATATCCCGCTGTTCCGGGCAGCTCGTTGTTGGAGGACGCAAAACTGCTCCTGCCTCCGCTGGCGACGCCTGTCAGTCGCGAGAGGGGGGACCCCGCCGCGGTCCTGCCCATCCACGCTGAACGTCCCAACCAAGATCTTTGGCAGACTCTTGCCTGCATCTTGGAGGAACTGGGGGACGAAGTTCTCGCGTCCCTGGACCATGCGCTGTTCGAGTCAATGTGCACACGCGATGAGGCTCTGACCCTCCCTACGCCCCGAGTGCTGGAGGCCCTCTGCGGTGCCGGGCTCGTCCAACTTCAGGGCGAGGACTTCAAATGGACAATGCCGACTAGGCACGGCGAGCTCAGAGAAGCCCTCGCGGACGCCCTTGCCGCCATGACGCATACGCCTAGGTCCATGAACGAGACATTCGGCGCCGTATGGTCGCTGGAGCGAACCCTTCGGCGAGCTATCCGCGCACGAGCTAGAACTCTCTGGGGCGCCACCTGGAGGCAGGAGGCGCTGAATGGCGACCTTCCGACCAAAACTCTTGAGAGGGCCAAGGGCGACGCATATGCCGCGGCCAAGAGCATTCGAGAACTCCGGGATCCCCTCGAATGGTTGTCCCTTGGCGAACTCTTGGAGCTTCGACGACGACCTGAGTTCGGCGGCCTAGGCGTTGAAGAGATTGTCTGGACGAAGTTGGCAATGGAGGTGCTTCCAGTCCGCAATCGGCTGTCTCACATGCGCCTCCTTCAGGACGGCGATCTATCGACCGTCCGTAAGTGGCAGCGCATTTTGGACCGCAAACTCCATCGGTGATCTAACCGATGCCACAGAATCTGCCTGTCCACAGTGCCGTCCCCCACACTCCAGCGGACTGCGCTGCCCGCACTACACAACCGACAGAGAGGTGTCCACGTGGCTAAGTCTTCGGACGGCTTACTCGCCCAGATCGAAAACGGAGCACTGGACAGTTCGGTGCCACTTGCCGACACCCTTCGTAAGTGTGTCGCCCTCGGCGGCAGAGCCGGTTCCACGGAACTGCGTGACTGGGCGAGGCGCGAGCTAGACGGCTACGGACCAGACGACGAGTTGCCGGAATACAGAACCGTCGGAGCCATGATTGCCATCGATGGCGCGACAATGCACGCCATCATAACTGGCCAACAGATCGCCCACAGTTCACTGCCTGAATTTGCCCAAGAGGCCATCAAAGAGGAGGTCGATCTGCGCTTCGGAGTCGCTCAACTCGAGGACATGGTTAACAACAGCCGAAAGGGGTTCGTCCGAATCCAAGACGCGGCAATGCCCGACTTGGCTCGCATCATGAATCACGAGGCGCCCTATGGAAACAGCATCAGCGCGGTCTATTGGCAGGTCTCAGCCAACTCAGTCCTCGGGGTGCTTGACCGAACGCGCACAGCACTCGTTTCACTCGTCGCGGAGATGCGCGCGGCCGGACTCGACAGTCAGCAACTGCCGACTCCTGAGGCGGCCAATCAGGCTGTGAGCGTGGTCCTCCACAACGCAAAGCGAAGCGTCATTAACGTCACGACATCCCAATCCTCGGGAGCCGCGCCGGCCACTGCCATTGCAACCGTCGGCGGCGGTAACTCAAGTCAGAGCACGCGCCTCCCTGCCTGGATCCGTGGGCCGTGGGGCTTCCTGGTCGGAGCCTCAACCATCGTGGCTGGAGCGGTCGGTGTTGCAACGTGGCAGGGGTGGAATCCTCTCTGAGTGGCGATGATTTCGTGTGCGCTAAGGGCACCCTTGACTCTGCTGCTTGATTCGGCGCCAAATCAGAGCGAGCGCGGGACCTCCGCGAGGTCGATCTCTTCGCCGTCTACGTCAACCAACGCAGTGTCACCAGCGCACAGCGCAGATCGCGCACAGCGTTTGCATCCAGCAAGGGCGAACCAGGTTCTGCTTGGCCTCCCGATCATGTTGCCGCAAAGCGTGCTCGCATCAGGATCCATCAGTGTGGCGGCGTCGGCCAAGTGAGGTTGAATTCCGCCGGGGCTGTCGACAACGACTAACTCGCGAGTCACCAGTTCACCCTCCTGCCTCTCTGCCGGTCCGTGCTGCTCCAATGCCGGTATGCCCGGAGTCAAGGCCCCGCCGTTTAGCCTGCTTGGACGCCCGTGATAATCGCCCCATCTCCCATCACCACCGCAGATTGCGTTCCCAGATAGGCACAAAGGTCGGTGGTCAACTGGTTCATTGTTTGTTGGCCGAGCCTAGAACCCGTAATCACGGCCACCTCATATCGATGGTCCCCGAGGGCGACCTCAGTCTTGACCCGATACTTGCCCAAAATGTCGTCGAGGCCCGAGCTCGCAACCCATCGCCGCACATCCTTCACGAGGTCGCGTCGCGGTTGCACCTCTGGCATCCGCACAGGAAGACTCCTCACGATCGACCGGACTGCAACGTCGCCATCTCTCATCCCGCGCAGGATCTGCAGCATCTCCTCGAGCATTGACTCGTCGCTGCGACGCGAATTATCGGCTGCATCGGATGCCCCTGCTGACTCGTCGCTCGCAATCGTGGACCCCGATTCATGACGTTCGAGAATTGAAGCCACCTGGTCCTCGAGTTGTGACCAGTAGACCTTTATCCGACGCTCGGCCTTGGACTCGTCCATACCGAAAGCGATGTAGAGGCTTTTAAGCAGCCGGGTCAGCCCATCTTCGTCGAACATGCACGCTTGCAGGATGTTCATCGGACCAGTGAGCTCCGCCGGACTTCCGAAGTCGATGAGCAGCGGGATGACGCGGCTCTTCTCCTCGCCGACCTCCTTGCTCAGGGCCCCGGCCTCGAAATTGAGCCACGGCTTCTCCATGTTCGCTTTGGTCGTGATGATGATTCCGATTTTCGCGTCCTTCAAGGCAGTCTCGATGTCCGCCATACTCCGCGACCCCGCCTCGATGTCGGCGTCGGAGACCCAAGGAGCGATGTCGTCAAAGATGTCCTTCAGCCATGCCCTCATCGCCAGTGCGATCTCCTTAGACGGGCTCCCGGACCAGCTGATGAAAACCTTGTTCTCCGATTCCATGCTCATCCCTACTCACGTCGTCCCCTCCGCTCGCCCGGAGGTTCACTTGCGTCAAATCGGAGACAGGCTCGCCTCACCGACTACTCGGCGCACAGGCTATGCGAGAGATGCCCGTTGCGCTTCGAGCCGCAAGAATAGAGCGCCAGACTCCCCGAGGGCCCAGGGACGCCCTCCGTCCGGCATCCCGCCCATCGTCTCGAACACCACAGGACGTCGGTTGTTCACGGTGTCTCGGACCACGTGTCCGGAGCCGGCCGTGAGTACTTTCTTCACATGGCTCAAGAGCGGCTTCGCCGCCGCGGGGGCCCCGCGATGGGGCCCCGCGCTCCGGGCGCTTCGCGCCCTGCGCGCACCCCACCGCACCCCGCGCATACGACGATGCCCTGGCTGCATCAGCCAGGGCATCTTCCACATGTGAACGCCTACGGCGCCTTTGGCTCCCAGAAGAGCTCTGCACGGACCCGCGCGGCCTCTGACTCGGCAAGCCAATGCAGCTCGTAGATCACGCCATCCCAAGTTAGGGAGGACGAGGCGATGCACTCCTCATACATGGCGTGGGCCCCAGCAGCGTCATGCGTGAACCACACCGGCCAGGCATAGTCACGCTGCGCCGCCGTCTCCTTATCCCAATAGGCCATGTGCAGGGCCGGCAGCGCCTGAACGCCCGTCAGGCGCTTCCACCACAGGTGGCCCTCGATGGTCGCCCAGTCCTGGACCTCCATCATCGCGTAACCCGCCCGAGCACCCGCACAGCGCATCTCGGCGATTGAGCCGTTATACCCCTCGAAGCGTTCGTCAGGCACAACGTCTGAAGGCCAGTGCTCTCGAATCCAGCGCCGACTCACCACAGCGCCAGTCTCGCGGACACTGCCAGACCAGCGGACGAAGACACCACCGCAACTTTGCGTTTCACCTTCACGCCGCCGACCCTGCGCTCCACTCTCCGCCCGCCTCCGGACCGCATCAAGGGCGCTACGCGTCACTCCGTGATGGCCTGCGGCCACCCTTGACCCGGCCACTCCGGCAGGCTCCCCTGCTCCGCTATCGGGTCGGTGGCTGCCTGTGGTCGCCCTAGGATCCACACCGTGAGCGTCAAGCGGAGAGTGCACGTCTACAGCCGGATGGCACGTGCCCTCTATGTCGGGACGTGGGTGATCGGACTGGGCGCGACTCTCGGGGGCATGTTCGACCCGACACCCGGTCCGGACAGGGCAGAGATCTTCCCTGGCCTTCTGTTCGTCGCCCTGGAGGTCCTGCTGATCGTTCGCTCGCTGCGCATAGGTCTTGTGATCGACGACGACCAGGTCAGTTCGCGCGGGATTCTCCGGACGCGCAGGTTCCCGCGAGACTCCGTCACCAATGTGAGGCCGACCGGCTACAGCGGCACCATCAACTGGGGAGCAACCTCCGGGTACTTCAAGATGCTCAAGCTCCGCGCCGCCGGGAACCCGGTCGAAGTGCCCCATCTCATCGGTCCACCGAACGCCGTACGCAGGCGCGCGAACGAGGCCCAAGCCGCCTTGGGTCTGGCACCCGGCCCACAATCGTCCTAGGTACCCCAGAGGTACCCGCAGGGTCCGAAACAGCCGCAAGCAGCCTGTATAGAGCAGTACGAAACCCGTTGCAGCGCAATGGAACTCGAGACACCGCGGAGCCAAGGTCGGACTCCTAAAGCGGGTGTCGCAGGTTCGAATCCTGCCGGGGGCACCACCATTTCCGCAGGTCAGATGGGGAGCGACCGCATATTTGTGCTTCTGCGCCCTGGCGGGTTGCCAACCAGTTGTCAACTGTCAGCCACTGCCAAGGCGCGCCGTCGCATACGGCAACGCCCCACACCCAAACGGTGCGGGGCGTTGCCGCCGTGCTACTTGACGCGGTCGGCCTGAATGACGACGCGGCCCCCATCACTGATCTGCTTGGCGTACTCCGTCAGCTCAGGGTCGGTGACATCGAAGCCAGCGCGCTTCAGTTCGCGCCGGAGGATCGGCTTCACGACTTCCACCGGCTGACCACCATGGGAAGCAAGCACTCGGTCAGCCGCTCGGGTGCCCTCTTTGGCGAGCTTGTCGACGTGAGCCTGGACCATGCGGTTCAGGCCACGCTCCCAGTCGCCGTTGAACTTGATTTCGAAACCGTTGCCCATGTCAGGACTTGTGCTTCGTCTTGTCGACCAGCGTCCACGAGCGTCCCGGCTTGGACGTCGGCGGCAAGGGCTTCCCCTTGATAGCCGTGATCTCGGTCTTGCGGCCGGGCTGTCTGTACTGGCCGGATGCAGGCGCGGGGCGGCCCGGCTTGTTGTTCGAGGCCATAACGGCTCTCCGTTCTGCTCCCGAAGGAGCGGTCTGGAGCACTAGAAGGCCAGGCAACGACTCGGTCACACCCTTGCGTCCCAATTGGAACGCAAGGGTGTGACCGGTGTAGATTCAGTGACCTACCCGCCAAAGTAGACACCGAACCCCGCGCCCGGTCCCCCGACTGGTTGCCGGGGTTTTGTGCTCTCTAGAGAGTTTACCGGTCCCGGATGACACCGATGTAGTTCGTTCGCGCTTGTCCACAGGGTGTGTACGCCAAGGGCGCACCCGTTCGTCCTGTTTGTAACCTTTGTCGAGAATCTCATTAGTCTCTGGGACGCAATACGCTGATCAGATTTCATTATGTGACTTGCGTCACACACCCCTTATCCCCCGGATATCCACAGTGAGTAGCCGGTTGTCCACTTGTCTTCCACAGACTTGGCGGCTTCCGCCTGGACGCGCGTGCGCCCAGCTCTCCGAGGGGGCGCTGTGCGCTGCCTTGGCGGCTCCTCGGGCTATAGTTCACCCTCGGCAGGAGGGAACAAGGACGTCAGCCGGGGGGTGAGCGATGAGCACGTCTGTGACAGCCACGCAGCAGTCCTTGACCTACGTTCAGGCGCTCCCGGTGCTTCTCACCGTTGAAGGCTTCCTCTTGGCGGTCATCAGCCTGGCTGTCACGCTGGGCACGCCCGGCCGTCGTCGACCGGCGGGCACTCCGATACCCCCTTCGGCGATCGCCTGGTGCGCGGCTGGTCTCGCCATCGTCGTGGCCGTGGGGGCGCTGTCTGCGTGGCTCGGCATGTACACGGGTGACACTTGGCTGCCGTTCCCTCAGCTCGTCATCGCGGCCTCCCTGCTCCTGGCCGTCGTCGCACAGCCCGTCATCGCGGTGCTGATGGCCATGGGCCTGCGGTCGGGCGACTGATGGCTTTCAGGATCCCCGCTGAGTGCCAGGACATGGCCAGGACCGCTGACGTCCGCAAGTGGGTACGCAGCAAGAAGTTTCCCCGGAACGAGTACTTCGAGAGCATCGATCTCTTCAGGTCCGAACTGAAGAAGTATGACCCGGACGGCGAGCACTACCCGCACCTGGCAGTCATGCTCGCCCGCTCGATCGACGTCGAGGGGTGCCTCCTCACTCACGTGCTCGAGGTGGGTGTCGAGATCGCCGACGCCAGCAAGTGGGACAAGATATGTGTGGCTGCCGCTTGGGCCGTCCTGCAGGAGTATCAGAACGCACTGGAGAAGGGGGACTGGCCATGAAGCGAGCGCCTGGCAGTGTGATCACAACCGAGGACCTTGATTCCGCCCTGGACGATCTACTCGCCCTCGCAACCAAGGAGGGTGAGCGCCTTCGGGGGCTGTCCATCCGAAACCGGGTGGCGACCTCGTCGCCGCGCAAGCCGGACATCAGCGGTCTGCTACGCGACAGGCTGCGTACTTCGCTAGAGGACGAACTCGTTCCGGCGCCCAAAGCAGAAGAAGGGGAGATCAACTCCTCCGAGGTCGAGCACGAGTTGATGAAGAAGGCACTAATCGGCCTCAAGCTTTCTGCGCTCCGGGAACTCGCAAAGGAACGTGGGGTGCCTTCGTCTGGTGTCGCTGAAGAAGTGGCATCTCGCGTTGCCAGGGCGTACGAGTGGGACCCGGAAAGAGTCGCGAAGCTCGTCATTGCCCATGAGGACGAGCCGACCCCTGAGAGGGGACACACGTCTCGAATCTTCCCCATCCGGGATGGGATCGACCTTGCCAACGCTCACGAGCGCCTGCGCGTGGTGGCTGGTCGCTATGTCCGTGTAGGCGTTGCTCGATGGTTCGTATTTGATTCCATCAAGCGAGATGACCCTTCGACAATTGACGTGACCGGGACCTACCGGGCGTACCGTGCGGCAGTTGATGAAGTCGACGGGGAAGCCTCGCTGCGGCCAGTTCCGGAGAAGCAGCAGGTACACATCCGCGTCGCGGAGGGAAGCACGGTCGAAGTCCTCGGGGCGACGACACAGGCAGCCCGCGCCGCAGCACGCGCTCTCGAGATAGCGGTGGGCGTCGAGCTTCGTGGGTACGTGCCCTTTGCGGATGTCCGATCTACTGGCGTCCCTGGCGGAATTCACCCGGTCTCGGACTTTATGCTGGATCTTCTAGAGACTCGATTCCGGGCGGAATCCCTAACAAAGCTCAATCTCATCGTTGCGCGGTTCAAAGTTTCGGACGAGGAGACAGAAACTCCCGAAGGAGTCATAGCAAAGCCGGCTCTGCGCGCTGTTCGTTTCGAGGGTACGCACCTACTTGATTCCATCGCTGCATGCAGGCTCTTGGCCCACGATGGTCGCCCACTAGTCGACATAGTCCTTCGCATGTCGCACAAACAAGTAGAGAATGACGAGGAAGGACGCTTCCCAGTAAAAACCACATTGGAGAGCGACCATGTGCTAGTCGCCACCGGTTTCGGTAGCGTCCCCGAAGGGTCTTTGCTGGCCCACCGCGCCGTTGTCCGGGCTGTCATGCAGGAAGTGGACGAAGGTGTGGCGGACAGGGAGAAGCTTGAGGTGTTCGTGAACAAGATCCGAGCAAGGGCTGCGGAGACCGAAGCCCCAACGACCGCCACGATGCTCCTGCATGACGAGGATTAGCACCGCTTGCTGCTGACTCGTCTCGCGATCGCGCACGGGCGGTGCGATTGGTGCCAATCGCTCCGATAGCCTCACCGGCGTGCAGAAACACTTCACGATCGGGGTAGGCCTGGCGACGCTGTGGGGCCTCGCCCTAGCGCTCGGGCCTGCTTTCACCCCCGACCTCTACGCCTGGTTGCGGAGAGATGCGGCTTGGTGGTGGTTGCTGCCAGCCTTCGCGGTCACGGGTGTGCTCTGGTGGCTCATCTCAACTTGGTGGGACCGGCGTGGAAGCTCGGAGCAGATGCCAGCGGCCCCTCCCGCCACCGACCATGACCAAGCGCTGTTCGAGGAGCTGCTTCACCTGTTCCCTATGGGAACAGGGGT
Organism: Knoellia sp. p5-6-4; assembly: GCF_029222705.1. NCBI lineage: Bacteria > Bacillati > Actinomycetota > Actinomycetes > Micrococcales > Intrasporangiaceae > Knoellia > Knoellia sp. p5-6-4. Next base: position 23,632 of record NZ_JARGZF010000003.1, on the reverse strand, counting down.
CATGGGCTGGCTGGAAGTCGTATTCGTGGGGCTGCACTGGAGAAACAAGGACGTTGAGCCGCTGTTTCGCTTTTCAGCCAAGTATGAACATCGCTTCTTTGACGACGAGGCGGTTGAGGCTGCCTTCACCGATTTCAAGACCGCCTGCCAGCGCTTCACGACCTGGCTGATCGAGGAGGCCGGCGAAGAGATCCAGCCTGAGAGCGGTGAATGGGGCGACATACTGAACCGCACCAAGACCCACGTAGTCCGAGGCTGCACTTACGCGGACTACCTGATGGTGGTTCGGCATGGAGAAGGCCTAGCGGGTGACATCCTCCGGTGCAGGAAGGAGCTCGAGAGGGTTGGACGCCGAGAAGGCCTCCGCCCCCCGGCTTCCGTAAGCGCGGCGCAAGGGAACGATTCGTCGAGCGCTTGATGGCGAGCATCGTCCCCCGGCGCGGCAGGGCTCCGTACGCCGGGGGCATGTGTGCGCCGCTGGACCTCTCCAGAGCCTGGTGCTGTATTACTGATCCGTGGCGTCCCTCATCTATGTCGACGAGACGGGCTCGGTAGGCAAAGGGGCCAGCAAGCAGCCGCTCCTGATCCTTGCGGCCGTCATAGTGCACGAGGACCAAGTGCAACCCCTTGCCGCGTCCCTGGGCTCCCTGGCCTTCCGACACTTGGATTACCGCCCAAAGGGGTTTGAGTTCCACGGCGTCGACTTGTGGAACGGGAAGGGCTACTGGGCGGAACTCGACCATGCTCAGCGACTGGCCGCCTACGAGGACGCCATTTCCGTCCTACAGGAACTGGAATTAGAGGTCGCCTACTCAAGCATTCACAAAGCTCGCCTTCACGCGCGACACGGCGGAGCCGCGGACGCCAACGCTTACCTACTGGCTCTCCAGTTTCTCCTCGAGAAGATCGATCTCAACGGTGGCGGAAACAAGATTGTGGTCGCCGATGAGGCGAAGGAACAAGAACTGAGGGCGATCAACATGGTTGCCGACATGGCGAAAGCGGGCGGCGGCGAGGTGCCCGGACGCCGTATCAATACGATGATCGACTCACTGCACTTCGTGAGTTCGCACGCGAGCCCCGGAGTACAGTTGGCGGACCTCGTGGCGTTCATACTCCAGCGCCATTGGTATGCCTACGACCGCCATCCCCTCGCGCAGGCCGCCGTCCAGCGAATGGCCAACGTCGTACAAGCCCGACGGCTCACGTGGCGAGAAACGTGGCCCTCACGCTGAGGTCAGAAGGACCCGATCCGGCGCTATCGGTTCGGGGCTCGTCGCTGTGTGGTTTCGCGTCAGCCAAGTTGGATGACCTTCGCTGCTTCGGCGGCAGCCTTCGCACGGGCAGCCTCGCGACGCTCCGCCACCCGGTCGCCTAGCCCAGCCCCGGAGTCGGTGAACAGATGCCCATAGGTGCGGAGCACAAGAGTTGCGTCGGCATGCCCCATCCGGGTGCTGACGTCCTTGATGCTGAGCTGCGGGTCGCGAAGCAAGTCGGATGCGTAGAAGTGCCGCAGATCGTGGAAGCGCAGCGTCGGTAGGCCGACGGCTTTGGCCGTGGGCAGGAAGACTCGGCGGTAGTAGTTCTTGTGGCGCATCGGCGTCAGACCGTCACCGAAGACCGAACTCTTTACCCTCTTGGCCGACAGCGCAGGGCGTCTGCGTCCATGAGCGATGCGTCATTCCGCCCACTATGGGCGCCCACTCCGCCCACTTCGACTCTGCGTCGGAGGGACGGCGGTCAGCAGCGGCTCCGGCACGGTACGGATTACTCTCGGGGCGGACCGGGATGTGCGCTGGGGAATCATGCCGGCGCTCATCGGGCCGGGTTGACCGGCGGTGTCACCGCCGTCGATTCTGGTTCCGGGAGTGAGGCCGATGCTGGGTGCGGTTGCGCTAGACCGGGGTCGAGCGGCTTTTGCCCGCATGGCATGGCGGGAGGCGTTCGAGCAGTTGTCGGCGGCGGACGATGAAGCGTCCCTGGAGCCCCCTGATCTCGAACGGCTCGCGACGGCGGCCTATCTCGTCGCCGAGGAGGCCGACGCAGCCGCGGTGTGGACGCGCGCGTTCCACGAGTTCCTCGATCGAGATCAGCCCGAGCGGGCAGCCCGGTGCGGATTCTGGCTGGCTCTGACGCTGCTGCTGCGAGGCGATGCTGCGCAGAGCAGCGGGTGGCTGGCCCGAACCCAGCGGCTTCTCGATGAGCGGCGGCTGGAGTGTGCGGAGCGGGGGCTCGCCCTGACGATGGCTGCCCTCATGGCCATGGGCGGCGGGGACGCCGGTGCCGCCCTGGCGACGAACGACGAGGCCGCCAAGATCGGCGAGCGGTTCGGCGATCCGGATCTGGTCGCCCTTGCCCGGCTGCAGCGGGGTCAAGCGCTGATCCAGAGCGGCCGTCCTGCCGAGGGCGTTCGGCTGCTCGACGAGGCCATGATCGGCGTCGTGGCGGGTGAGGTCTCACCCGTCACGGCCGGCATCGTCTACTGCGCCGTGATCCTGACCTGTGCACGCGTCTTCGACCTGCGCCGGGCGCATGAATGGACCGCCGCCTTGGACGAATGGTCCGCGTCCCAGCCCGAGCTGGTCCCCTTCCGCGGGCAGTGCCTGGTGCACCGCTCGGAGATCATGCAACTGCACGGCTCCTGGGCACAAGCACTGGTCGAGGCCCGTCGCGCCTGCGAGTGGCTGACGGACACCACCAAGGGTGCGGCCGGGATGGCGTTCTACCAGTGGGGCGAGCTCCACCGGCTCCAGGGTGCGTACGACCGGGCGGAGGAGGCGTACCGGGAGGCGAGCCGAAGGGGCTACGAGCCGCAGCCTGGCCTGTCGCAGCTCAGGTTGGCCCAAGGTCGCGTCGATACCGCAGTGGCGGCCATCCGCCTCGCCGCAGCCGAGGCCGGGAGCACGCAGGGTCCCGGGGCTGGCACCCCGCTGGCCAAGCTGCTCGGTCCGTATGTGGAGGTGATGCTGACAGCAGGCCAGGTAGCCGCCGCGCGCACCGCCGCCGAGGAACTGTCGACGATCGCATCTGTGTTGGATGCACCGTGTCTGCACGCCATGTCCGCGCAGGCGATGGGGGCGGTTCTGCTCGCGGAGGGGAGGAACCGGGAGTCGCTCGATGTCCTGCGGGCGGCGCGCAGGGTCTGGCAGGAGCTGGCGGCGCCCTATGAAGTGGCGCGGGTGAGGGTCCTGATCGCCCATGCGCTCCAGCAGCTCGGCGACGACGAAGGCGCTGAGCTCGAACTGGACGCCGCACACACAGTATTCAGTCATCTGGGCGCCACCCCCGATCTCGAGGAGGTGGAAGGACTGTCGCGAACCCGACGCTGGGGGTCTCCCGGCGGGCTCACGAACCGGGAGGTGGAAGTAGTCGCGCTCATCGCAGCGGGGCGATCGAACCGACAGATCGCCTCCGCGCTCGGCATCAGCGAGCGGACGGTCGCCCGACACGTGAGCAACATCTTCACCAGGCTCGATGTCTCCTCGCGGGCCGCCGCCACGGCGTACGCCCTCAAGCACGGCCTCATCTGACGTGCCTCCTGGCGTGAAATGACCAGGCGGCCACCCCGCGAGTTTGGTCATTCCAGCCGACGCGGTCTCCACCGGCTCCTGGCTACGGTGACGCATCTTGCCTCGCGGAAGCACGACAGGAGACGGGCGATCGGCGAGGACACGCTGACTGATCCAGAGAGGAGCTGGACATGTCCAAGTCCGACTATGACGCGATCGTGGTGGGCGCGCGGTGCGCCGGATCGCCCACGGCGATGCTGCTGGCGCGCAAGGGCTACCGCGTCCTCCTCGTCGACCGAGCAACCTTCCCGAGCGACACGGTCTCGACACACCTCATCCATCACCCTGGCGTGGCGTCCCTGAGCAGATGGGGGCTCCTGGATCGCGTCGTCGCGACCGGATGCCCGCCCATCCATACCTACGCGTTCGACTTCGGCCCGTTCACGATCTCCGGGATGCCCGGCATCGACGAAGCTCCCGTCGCATACGCGCCTCGCCGAACCGTGCTGGACAAGCTCCTCCTGGACGCTGCCGCCGAGGCCGGCGCCGAGGTACGCGAAGGCTTCAGTGTCGAGGAAATCGCCTTTGACGACGGCCGGGTCACCGGCATCCGTGGCCATGGCAAAGCAGGCGCGACCATCATCGAGCACGCGCGCGTAGTCGTCGGAGCGGACGGGCGACACTCGCTGGTCGCCGAGGCCGTGGCCGCCGAGCAGTACAACGAGAAGCCACAGCTCCAGGGCAGCTACTACAGCTACTGGAGCGGCCTTCCCATGGACGGCCGGTTCGAGACCTACATCCGCCCCGGACGGGGATTCGCGGCCTGGCCCACGAACGACAACCTGACCCTGGTCATCGTCGGCAGGCCGTTCGCGGAGTTCCCCGCATATCGGGAGAACATCGAGGAGACCTACATGGCGACCCTCGGGCTGGTCCCAGGCTTTGCCGAAAGGATCAGCGCCGCAACCCGCGAGACGCGCTTCGTGGGCACCGCGGTGCCGAACTACCTCCGCAAGCCGTACGGACCCGGTTGGGCGCTTGTCGGGGACGCCGGCTACAACAAGGACTTCATCACCGCGTTCGGGATGGACGATGCGTTCCGCGACGCCGAACGATGCGCCCGCGCCCTCGACGAGGGGTTTACCGGCACACGCCCCTTCCACGAGGCCCTGGAGGACTACCACTCTGCGCGCGACCACCACGTCCTGCCCTTCTACCAGCTCACCGCCCAGATCGCGGCGCTCGAGCCACCGCCCCCCGACCTCGCCCAACTCCTCAGCGCCGCCTCACGCAACCAGGAAGCCATGGTCGACTTCGTCAGGGTCACCGCCGGCGTAACCTCGCCGGCCGAGTTCTTCTCCGAGGACAACGTCCGCCGCATTCTCGCGGTCGCGACTGCGAACTGAGAGCCCGCAGATCCGAGCCTGCTGCTCACCGACAGCGGACTCGCCTACCGGTCGGACGAGCCACGACGGCGGGGTGCCGTCCCGGCGGATATGACCGCCTCGCCGTGTCGCTGTTCGGGACCTACATGGACGTGTCATTCCGCCGCGGCGGACCGCGGACGCGAAGCGGCGCCGAGATGACACCGTGGCGAGCGTCCATAGCGTTGGTCATCCTGCCCGGTGAGGACTTTCTTCACTGGCTCAAGCGCGGCTCCGCCGCGGGCCGGGGCCTCCGGCCCCGGCCGTGCCGGGCATGCGGCCTGGCGGCCGTTCCGGGCGCGTCCGGTCCCGTCGGCCGCCGGCACGCAGGCAAAAGCCCCCGGTGACAAACCAGGGCGCTGCCCTTCGCTCAACTGCTACTCACCATCTACAGCGCTGGGGACGGCAGGGGCCAGCGCGTGTTTGGCGGCCGCAAAGCCCCAGCAGTCGCCTCCCAGAGCTGCTGGCTATGCAGACCCGTGCTCGCAACGCCCGCACCGGCATCGCAGCCGGTCACCCTCCAGCCAAAATGAGCAGCTGTCCGAGTGCCAAAGCGCCTTGCAGGCGTTCGACGAGCGACGGACGCTAGCCAGGGCTCTCGTAGGTGAGGCGGAGGCAGCGAGAACACGCGTTGTGCGTCAGGTCTTTAACCACGCCTGGCTCATCAGATCCGCGGGCCTGGTCTCCGTACCGGCATCGCAGCCGGCCACCTTCCAGCGTCGCCCTTCGTGGTCACTGCGCCGACCCGCATCAAGACAACCACCCCCGCCCGCTGGCCCCATGGTCACCCTTTGGCGGGAGGTGAGGCTCTCGCTATCGACGAACACTGAGGGTGGATCCGTTCTGCCGGCCTCGGGAGGTGGGCGATGCTCGACGAGGAGAACCTGCTGTTGGCCCTGCGTCGTCACTGGGACTACGAGGGCAAGGACTACGACATCTCCCATGAGATCTACCACGACGACGCGGTACTGGAGTTCCCCCAGTCCGGTGAACGATTCGAAGGCGTGGACAACTTCAAGACATGGCGCAAGCAGTACCCAGCCAACCTCAAGTTCCACACCCGACGAATCACCCACCGCGAGGACTTGGTGGTGGTGGAGAACCTCATCAGCTACGACGGAAAGCCTTGGATGCACACCGTGAACCTGATGGAGTTCAGGGGTGACAAGGTCGCCCACGAACGGATCTACATCATGGACGGCTGGGAGGCTGCGGAGTGGCGGGCCCCCTGGCGGGCAGAGACCCCTGCGGATCCGCCCCCACCACCCCCGTAGACATGGCAGCCACCCGGACTTTGTGTGCGCTTCCGTCGGTGTCCTAGCATGGACGCCGCAGCGCGAGGCATACGCCCGCAGGGGTCCCCCCACCCCGGTCCGCTGCGCACCGAGCGCCCTCCGACTGTCCCCCCTGCCGGAGGGCGCTCGCTCTCTCCCGGCAGAATGCCAGGCCCATGTGCCGCCTTGCGTACCGGCATCCAAACTGACGATCCCCAGGGGTGCACAACTCGATCACGACTACCGTCCCCGTGTCGGATGGCATGTCCTCCCGGAACCCAGGACACCCCCAAGGGCAGTACGACCACCTACGTCAGGACAGCACCTCCACCAGCTGCCCAACAGTCGGGGAGCCCGCCAGTCCGTCGGGGGTTGTGAAGACACGACATGCCAGTGCCGGCTGCTCTTTCCCTGTTGCGAACGGGTCCCGGCCGTCCACGAGCACCGTCGGTGAGCCGATGAAGCCCAGCCGCTCAGCGTCCTCGGGTGACTCCACCCGGACGTGCTCGACCGCGTGGTCACCGCTTCCGATGGTCGCCAGGGCGGATCGAAGCCGCTGCTCGACCACAGCCTTGTGGGGGCACCCCTCGAAGTACAGCAGCTGAACGTGCACGCCCACATCATGGCCCGCGTGACATGGACTGGGCAGGCAGAGCACCCACGCGAGACTGCCGTCAGACCTCGGCTGCCTCCTGGGCTGCCAAGGTGCCTGAGGGGTGCCCCCAGGCCAGACGGCCCTGTCGAACTCCTAGACCGGGTGTCGCAGGTTCGAATCCTGCCGGGGGCACCAGAACGCTTCTCAGTTGCGTGGCCCTCCAGAGTCGGACAGTCGCGAAGCCTGCGCCGCCCAGCGTGGGTGTGGCTACCCTCAGCGCGTCCGGGCCGGCTGGGGATACCGGTCCCCGGCAATGCCCAGCCGTGCACAGCCAGCCGCCTCGGTGGGGGTACCTACGGCGGTCCGGGAAGCCGCCCTCCGCCTCAGCGTCGCCTCCCCATCGGCCGTGCCGTAGCAAGCGGTGAGAAGGGTCACGGCATACCGGAACGGGCCATCGCTGTTGCGCACAGAGGCAACCTTCCCCCGAACCACTCAGGAGGTCATCCATGACCGACGCCCCCGCACCGACCACCGCGCCGCGCGAGTGGCGGCTCGCGTCCCGGCCGACCGGCTGGCCGACGCCGGAGAACTTCGAGCTCGCCGAGTCCGAGGTCCCCCCACTGGCTGAAGGCCAGATCCGGGTGCGCAACGAGGTGCTGTCCGTCGACCCCTACATGCGCGGCAGGATGAGCGCGGCCAAGTCCTACGCTGCGCCGTATGCCGTCGGCGAGGCGATGACCGGAGGCGCCGTGGGTGTCGTCGAGGAGTCGCACGCCGAGGACTTCGCGCCGGGCGACCACGTGCTGCACGGCCTCGGCTGGCGCGAGGTCGCCGTGCTCGACGCCAAGGACGCCCGCGTCGTCGACGTCGCCGCCGCCCCGGCCTCCGCCCACCTGGGCGTGCTGGGCATGACCGGCCTCACGGCATACACGGGTCTGACCCGGACCGCCGCCCTGCGCGAGGGCGACGTCGTCTTCGTCTCCGGTGCGGCAGGCGCGGTCGGTGGCGCCGTCGGGCAGATCGCCAAGGCGCTCGGCGCCGGCACGGTCATCGGCAGCGCCGGCTCCCCCGAGAAGGTGCGCCACCTCACCGAGGACCTCGGCTTCGACGCCGCATTCTCCTACCGCGAGCAGCGGCCGTCGCAGGCACTGCGCGAGCTCGCGCCGGACGGCATCGACGTCTACTTCGACAACGTCGGCGGCGACCACCTCGAGGCGGCCATCGGGTCCCTGCGGCTCGGTGGCCGGGTCGCCGTCTGCGGGATGATCTCCGTCTACAACGACACCGAGCCCGCGCCGGGCCCGCGCAACCTCGCGCGCCTCATCCAGACCCGCGGTCGCATCGAGGGCTTCCTCGTGGGCGACCACTACGACCTGGCGAACGAGTATGCCGCGCGAGCGGCCGGGTGGCTGGCCGACGGTTCGCTGTCACTGCGGGAGACCACCGTCGACGGGTTCGAGAACGCGGTCGACGCCTTCCTCGGTGTCCTGCGTGGCGACAACACCGGGAAGATGGTCGTCCGCCTCTGACCCCCAGCCTCGCCGCCGCCCCCACACCAACCGACCTCGAGGGCGAGGGGCGGCGGCCGGTGCCGTTCACAGGAGCAGCCGCAGCTGCTCGCCTTCCAGCACCAGTTCGGCACGACGCAGTTCACCAGCACGCCGAATCCAGCGCCGATGTCCTCGACCGCGGTCGCAAGCGGACCAACCCCGCCGTGGCGGCCGCATACTCCGGCGACCACCCCGTCGAGCTCACAGAGCAGATCCTCAGCCGAGTGACATCCCGGCCTAGACCCGCGCCGTGGGTGATGCGACTCCGGGCCACTGGATTCTTCAGCACTTACGTTAGATCATATATTCATGGACTCTGGCACCGAGCTACTGGCCATCCGCGCACAGGTCGCTTCCCTCCTCGACCGCCTCGACAGACTCATCTGGGAAACCCAGGGTGCCCCTCAGGGCGATGCCAATCGCGTCAAGTCCCTCGAACGCACCAAGGCGATCGAGTGGGTACTGCGCCAAAGTGGCAGTCCCATGCGCCCCGTCCAGATCTGGGCCGAGCTTCAGAAGCTCGGCAGGGAAGACCCCAAGATGGAAGTCCAGGTCACGACATACGACCTCTGGCAGAGGGGTCGGATCGACAGGGTTGGACGCGGCCTGTACGTCACCAATCCAGACGCCTGACCATCTCGGCGACAGCAGCACAAGCCAAGCCCGCGCAGGTTCCTGAGAGGTGGCCCGAAGGGGGCTCGACACGGCGTGAGGACCGCCGCCCGGAAGATCAGCCAAACCCACTGAGAGGCACCCAGGCTGCCGGGCAGATCCAGGTCACCTCTCGGACCGCGTGCGCGGTCCACGGACGACGCCTCCTCCACATCTTCACGACGGCGTGGTCGGGTCACGGTCCACCTGTTCCTTTCAGCGCGGAATCCGCCATTTGGCCGTTTCCCCATCCGAAGGCACGGCGCAACGCTGGTCCTGTCAAAGGGCGCAGACCTGCGCGGCACGGCAGGGCCGCGTGGAGTCGGGAGGGGAGGCCATGGGGCAGCGAGGACATCGACGCGGCGGGAATCGGACTGGTCCTCGTGCTCCCTTGCGACAGGCTGGTCGGCCAGCTGAGCGAACAGCAATGCGCTGTTCCGACCTGATGGCCCGCGGACGGCCATGAAGAGCGAGACGAAGTGGCTGGCAGGCCTCGCGACGATCACGGCCCTCGGCTTAGGAACCATCGTGGTCGTGTCGGAGACGGGGGTTCTGCTTTCGCCTGGCCCCCCACCCCCGGTCGTCACGTACGCAAGCGGGGCCGACTCACACGCGGCTCAGCGGGTGCGACAGTGCATCGACACCGGAGATGAGTGCGAGCACTACCGGACGTACAAGAAGCAGATCTTCGCCGTCGCCGTGTCTGACCAGAACGAGAAGTGCAACGGCCTGCGCACCGATTATCTGAAGGGGTACTGCGACGGCTCGGCGGAGAACGAGACCCAGCAGAACGGCATACACGACCGCGCCACCCAGATCCTGATCGACGGGCGAGACAGTGACCCGCCAGAAGACTCACCCGGCCGAGCGCGGCCTCGACCAGCGGAGCGTGGCGGAGATGTCGCACCAGGCTGACTTGGTAGGACGCGCCGACGCACACCGCCGGGGTGCCGGAGTGGGTGCGTGCGTCCGACGCAAATGCTCCGCAGCCACTGGTTCGGATCGTCGAGGACGTCACCGAGGTGCCCCTGCACCGTTACCTGACCGAGCACGTCGCGCCTTCGGGAGGCCGGGTGAGGTGAGAGCTGTCGCAGAAGGGCCCACCGAGATGAGCCGGCCGCGTACCGGCTCTCCCTGGCGGCGCACCGTGGCGGGCGGGGGTCCACCTCGTCCCGTGGGGCCGCCGACACCCCCGACCTGGGAAGGGCGGCCGGCCGGATGGAACCCGGCCCGGTGGAACCCGGCAATGGCCTGCCCGGTCGGGCCCTGCCGGCGTACATTCGATGGCATGGCCGACAAGGGCCACCAGTGGACACCTGACGAGGTCCGCGCGTTCATGCGCGGCGAGAGTCCCGAGTTCGCCCGGGAGCGCCGCCGGTTCATGCGGATCCCCGCCAACCCGCGCTGCAAGCTGTGCCTCGCACCGTTCGGGGGCGTCGGCGGCGTCATGTTCAAGGCCGCCGGCTTCGGCCGCTCCCCCGGCAACCCCTCGATGTGCGTGAAGTGCCAGAAGGTGCTGCGAGACCAGGGCCTGACGGGGGTCGAGATCCCGGTGACGCTGCTCTTCTCGGACATCCGCGGCTCCACCGGGCTCGGCGAGCGGATGCGCCCCAGCGAGTTCAAGGACTTCCTCGACCGCTTCTACCGCCTGGCCACCGACGCGATCGTGCACAACGACGGCCTCGTCGACAAGATCGTCGGTGACGAGGTCATCGGCCTGTTCTTCGGCGGGATCAGCGGGCCGAACCACGCGGGTGCCGCGATCGCCGCCGCGACGGAGCTGGCCGACCGGACCAGCCGCCCCAACGCCTCACCCATGGGGCCGATCCCCGCCGGCACCGCCGTTCACACCGGCGACGCGTTCGTGGGGTCCACCGGCCCGGAGGGGACGGTCCACGACTTCACGGCGCTCGGCGACCCCGTCAACACCACCGCCCGGCTGGCGTCACTGGCCTGTGCCGGAGAGGTCATCGTCAGTGTGGCCGCCGCCGAGGCGTCCGGCACCAACATCGAGGGCCTCGAGCGCCGCAGGGTGGAGCTCCGCGGACGCTCCGCCCCGCTCGAGGTCGTCGTGCTCCGGGCGGCCCAGGCCGGGATGGCGGCGCGCTCCTGACGGCGGTGGCCCGCCGTCAGGAGCCGCGCCTCTCCTGCGTCCGTCGCTCCCGGTCGAGCCGGGCACGGCGGGCTGCCGCGACCTTGTCGGCCCGCTCCTGCTCGAGGCGCCGCACCGGGTCGTTGTGCTCGTCGAGCTGCGCCGGACCGTAGATCTGGTAGCCGAGGTGCTTGATCCGGTAGATGATCCGGTACCCGATCGAGAGACCTTCACGGTCCGCCTTCGCCACCACTGCTCCGATCGCCGCTGCCTGCTGCCTCCACACCCACAGTAGGCGTGTTGAGGCGTGTTCGGCCCGGCGACCCGGTCAGCGGACCCGACGACGTCAGCGGACCCTGGCGAACGTGACGGCTGACGTCCAGAGCCTGACCTTCGAGACGACCTTGCCGGGTCGCGGCGAGTGCCAGATGTAGCCGCTGCCGGCGTAGATCCCGACGTGGTAGATGCTGCGGGACCCGCCGAAGAACACGAGGTCGCCGGGACGGGCACTCGTGCGCGGGATCTTGATCGTGGCGTCGTACTGCTGCTGGGCCGTGCGAGGCAGGCGCCTGCCGACCTTGCCGTAGACGTACATCGTCAGTCCGGAGCAGTCGAAGCCGGTGCTGGGACTCGCTCCACCCCAGGTGTAGCGAACTCCGTTGAGGGAAGCGGCGACGCGCACTGCCTGGTAGCTGACCGAGGCGGGGACGGCGGCCTCCGCCCGTTCGGTGGACGAGGGGGCGACGAGCAGGCCGGCTGCGAGGAACAGGGCCATGAGGAGGGATGCCGCGCGGGCGGGCAGGGGGATGCGCAGGGTGGATGTGAGCATGGGGCGGCCAATCTTTCGGATCCGCCTGCGAAGAGTGACCTGTCGGGTTCGGGCGCCGAAAGATGGCCCGGCCGCAAAGCGGCTTCACCCCAAGGGACCTCATGACCTCGACGGCCGGGCCCCGCACTTCCTGGGTTCTCCGCCCCCACCACGGTCAGGGTGCTGCTGGCTTGTCGCCCGCGCGAGTGGTGGGGTTCGGCGTCCGCGCGGACCGCCCCACCTGATGGTGGGGACTGTGAAGCCCTCTGGGGGCGAGTCCTCGGCGTCCCGCCGGCTGCCTGGTGGGCCGGGGTGGCGTCGAGGCTTGGCGCCAGAGACTAGTTCGAACGAACTAGTTACTGCCAGAGGCAATCCGCCCGATTGGCCCTATTCATCCGCAATCTCGGAGCAATTTCAGCCATTTGGCGTAGGGGCCTCGTACAGGCGTCGTAGGTGCGCCGTCGCCGCCACGTCAGGCGGGGAAGGCCACCCGCACCAGGTCCCGGGGCACGCGCGCTTGCTGCCACCGTCGCTCCGCCGCCGCCGCAGCCGGGTCCCCCACTCCCGCCAGGCTGGCCGCGGTCGCTGCGTATGTCGCGGCGTGCGACGCGTGACGCGCGACGCGCGCCGTCGCCGCCGCATGCCCGGCCGCCCGGGCCGCGGCGCGGGCAGCGGGGTCTTCCGCCCGCCGGGCCGCGGCCTGTGCCGCCAGGGCAGCTGCGGCAGCCTCTCCCGCCCTGATCTCTCCCGCTGCCCAGGCGCGTGCGGCCTGCACCGCCGTGCGCGGGCGGTCGTCCCCGGGGCACGCCCGCTCGAAGGCGGGCAGCACGTGCTCGGCGCAGTCGGCTGCCCAGCGCGCCAGGGAACTGCGCCCCTGCCCGTCCAACCGTGTGGCGACCTCTCCCATGACGACCCCTAGTGCGCGAACCGGCTTGCGCCAGAGGAGGACTGCTCAGCGGAGCCTGTGCGTGCGGCCAGCAGGAACAGGACCCCGGAGACCACCGCAGGAACGAGGACGAGCGCGATGGACAGCGGTCGGGCCCACTGGTCACCCGCGCCGACCATGCTCAGCACCAGCGGCACGACGACGATGGCGAGCAGCAGCGCCCCGGCCTCGGCCGGACGCGAGAGGCCCAGCACCGCGAGCGCCACTCCCACGATCAGCACGAGCACCAGCCCTACCGGCCCGTTCTGGTCCTCCCAGTCGGACCAGCGCCCGTAGTCGAGCAGCTGCAGGACGCCGAAGGCGATGGGCACCAGGCTGACCACGGCGAGGACGGGCACGGCGACCGAGGGGCGCAGCCACGCCAGCAGACACAGCAGCCCCAGGGGCACCCCCACTGCGGCGATGAGGCCGATCGCCTCCCAGCCACCCACATCGGTCACCGTGTAGCCCACAAGCATCAGCGACGTGAAGCCGCCGAAGGCGGCCATCACCGCGAACCCGGCCCACCTCAGCGCTGACATCGACAACACCTCCGTCCCCTCACGGTGGGCTTCCGATTCCCTTGCCCGCCAGAGCCGTTGGTCCCCTGTGGTTGCCGTGACGAAGCACCGGCCGGCACGTGGACGGGGGGACCAACGCCTCTGACCGGCCGCCGGCCCCTCGCACAGGCTGGGCGTGGAAGGGCGAGGGCCGCCCCTCCGGCGCCACCCCGAGGAGGGAACCGATGACCGAGCACGGCATGGCCGTGACGACCCACACAACCGAGATGCGCCAGATCCGTGAGGCGAACGCGGCCCTGGCGCGAGGCGCGCACCCGACCGCGCGGTCGATCGGACTCCGCAGCAGCTTCGCCGACGACGCGGTGCTCTTGCGCCTCAGGCCCGTCGGCCCACCGTCGTACCCCTACGTCTACGGCGTGTTCGCCCGCGACGAGCGTCGGCACCACGACGGCCGAGGCGTGTCCATCGAGCTGCACACGGCACAGCTGCGAGCTATCAGCGCACAGCTGCACCTGCGCGGGCACGCCTGGGGCGTCTGACACCCAGCGGGCCGGGCCGCGGTGCCAGCGCCGCACCGCCGGCGGCTACCGTTGCCGCATGCCCGCCCCTCCCCCACCGCCCGACACGAGGTCGTCGACCGTGCGGCGCTGGTGGCTCCCTGGCTGGGTGGCGGCCGTCGCCGTGCTCCTGCCGGTCCTGACCGCGCCACCTTCGGTGTCCGACCTGGCCGTGTCGGCGGCCATGCTCGTCGCCGCGTGGGTGCTCTCGCCGAGGTTCTTCCCCGCGTCGCCGGGCGACCACGAGGCGCGACGCTTGGGCGAGGAGACCGGCGCACCAGTCATCTACTGGCGCCCCGGCTGCAGCTACTGCCTGCGACTGCGCCTGGCGCTCGGTCGTCTGGGCAGCCGCGCAGTGTGGGTCGACGTCAGCACGGACCCTGCGGCGTCGGCTCGGGTGCGCGCGGCGAGTGGCGGCAACGAGACGGTGCCCACGGTCTTCGTCGACGGACCGGCGGCGGTGAACCCCCGCCCGTCCTGGGTGCGCGAGCGCCTGCGGTCGCGGTGATCACACAGGCGCGCCGCGCGGTCACCCCGTCGTGGACCGCACGGCATACCCACCCCGCACCGGTCGTTGCCGGCGCGCACAGTCTCCCTAGATGAACAGCAGCTGCGCGCCCTCGGTCATCTCGATGAAGTCGCTGGCGCTGATGATGCCCTCGACCTCCTCGTAGAGGTCCTCCTCGGTGAGGTGGTTCATGTCGGCCGACATCCGGCAGGCCCACAGGTGGCCCCCGGAGGCGACGATCTGCTCGAGGAACTCCGGCACCTCGGGCACGTCGAGCTCGGCAATCGACTTCTTCAGCTTGGAGGTCGCCATGTGCGTGATGCCCGGGAGCCCTCCCAGGCCCTGAGGCATGTGTGTCGCCGGGTTGCCCAGCGGCGTGAACTTCAGGTCGCCCATCGTCTTCTTGTTGATCATGTCGAAGCCCCAGAACGTGAAGAACAGGTGCGTCTCCACGCCCTCGCCCAGGGCGGCATTGGCCAGGATCAGGCCCGGGTAGGCCATGTCGAGGCTGCCCTTGGAACAGATGATGGCGAGCTTGCGGCCGGTGGTGGCTTCGCTGCCGAAGTCGGGAATGATGGCCGGGGCCGTTTCAGTGGTGCTCATCGAGAACCTCTCATGTGAATGCGGTTGTGCGGTGCGGGTGCTCGGCACGGAGGGCGTCAGGACGACGGGTCACACACAGCCGTGGGGCTTGGGCAGGCCCGCGATGTAGGCCATCTTCTTGGCCGGCTTCTGCGGGAACAGCTGGAACAGCTGCTTGGTCGGGATGCCGCCGGCAACGGTGACGCGGCGCAGCGTCGGGGTCTCGCCCTGGGCGGCGAAGTCCTGGCGCAGGAAGCGGATCGCCTTCCAGTGCTGGTCGGTCATCTCGATGCCGATCTGCGTGGCCAGGGTCTTGCCGAGGGCCTCGTCCCACTCGCTGGGCTCGGTCATGAAGCCCTCTTCGTTGACCTGCACCTGGCGGCCGTCGATGGTCGTGACGGGCATCGTGTTCACTCCTTGTTTCCGGTGGTGGTGTCTGCGGGGGTGACCTTGCCGGCCATCGACATGTGGACCGGAAGGGGCATCGGACGCCCGGGAAGCAGGACGTTCCAGTAGATCCAGCGGAACGCGAGCTTGCCGAGGTGGTTGGCGCGGGTCTCCTTCAGCAGGCTCATCGGCCCGACGACGGGGACGGGGAACTTGCCGGGCAGCGGCTGGGTGTCGTAGTTGAAGTCGATGAGCAGGCCCTTGCCGTTGCCGGACTCGACGAAGCAGTTGGCGTGGCCGTCGAACGACCCGGTCATCGGCTTGCCGGCGATGTGCGCCAGGAAGTTCTCGACGAAGACGTCGACGGCGAAGTGGGCCACCGAGCCGGCCTTCGAGGCCGGGATGTCGGAGGCGTCACCGATGGCGAAGATGTTGTCGTGCTTCTTCGACAGCAGCGTGTGCTTGTCGACCGGCACGTAGTTGAGCTCGTCGCCGAGACCCGAGCGCGCGACGAACTCGGCGCCCATGTTGAGCGGGACGGTCACGAGCAGGTCGAAGGGCACCTCGCGCTCGTCGTAGGAGACGAGGGCCTTCTTCTCGTTGTCGATGCTCTCGACCATGAAGTCGGGCTCGACGAGGATCTTGCGCTCCTCGAGCATCGAGCCGAGCTGGGCGGAGGCGATCGGCTGGGTGAAGGCGCCTGAGAGCGGCGTGACGTAGACGAGCTCGACGCGGTCGCGGATCCCGCGCTCGCGCAGGAAGGCGTCGGCGAGGAAGGTGAACTCCAGGGGCGCCACCGGGCACTTGATGGGCATCTCGGTGATGTGCACCACCAGACGGCCGTGGTCGAACTCCCGCATCGCGTCGGCCAGCGCCTTCGAGCCCTCGAACGAGTAGAAGTCGAACACACTCTTGCGCCACTGCTCGCCGAGCATGCCGGGGGTCTGGTCGGGCCGCGGCGAGGTGCCTGTGGCGATGACCAGGTAGTCGTAGGCGAGGGTCCGGCCGTCCTGCAGGGTCACCGTGTTGGCCCCGGCGTCCACCCGGTCGATCTCACCCAGCACGAGGTCGACTCCGTCGGGGATGAACGAGTGGCGCTTGCGCACGACCTGCTCGGGACGGTAAGTGCCGAACGGCATGAACAGGTACCCGGGCTGGTAGAGGTGGTCGTCGTCCTTGTCGACGACGGTGAGCTCCCACTGGTCGCGGGCCAGCTTCCGCCGAAGCTTGTTGACGATCATCGTGCCGGCGGTGCCGCCACCGAGGACCAGAAGGCGCCTCATCACGGTCCACTCCTTGAGTGTGCTCGTTGCCCTGCTGTGGACGACGCTAGGAGACGGGTCCAGGTGTCAGTAGTGCCGAAGGTCCCTATTACCCCCAGGGGTATCCGTGGTGGTCTGGGAGCACACTCGGAAGATGCGAAAGGACCACCCGTGACCACGTCACCACCGCCGTGCACGTCGGCCACCTCGACGGCGACCGTTTCGAGATCGGCATCCGCAGGCACCGCGTCACGGTGGACCAGCCGGTCGACGCCGGCGGCGAGGACACCGCGCCCACCCCGACGGAGCTGTTCATCGCCAGCCTCGCCTCCTGCGGCGTGCCGGAGTCGCGCCGCGAGCCCCTGCTCGCCGTGGCGAGCCACTGCACCGTGCACAACACCCTCACGACCGAGCCGGAGGTCGCGATCCACCTCGTCGAGCCGGAGGCAGCGGAGGTCGCCTGACGATGCGCACCGCGGCCGCCCTCGCGCGGCGGCACTCGGTGGTCACGCTGACCCTGCTGGTCGGCGCGGTCGCTGGTGCGCTCGAGGCCCTCGGCCTGCCGGAGGCGGCACGGTATGCCGTGTCGGCCTACACCCTCGCCTTCGCAGCGGTGCGGTCGGGCCACATGGTGGCCGAGCTGCGCGCCGGCCGCTACGGCGTCGACATCCTGGCCATCACCGCGATCGTCTCCACGGTGGCCGTCGACGAGCACTGGGCGTCGCTGGTGATCGTGCTCATGATGACCACGGGACGGGCCCTCGAGGAGCTCGCCGTCGGCCGTGCCGAGCGGGAGCTGTCGGCCCTCCTGGCCCGAGCCCCCCGCACGGCCCACCTTCTCGACCCCCACGGCGACCACGTCACCGACGTGCCGGTGGGCCACGTGCGCCCCGGCGACGAGCTGCTGGTGAAGCCGGGCGAGGTGCTGCCGGTCGACGCGACGCTCACCACCGCCTCCGCGGCCTTCGACGAGTCCTCGCTCACCGGGGAACCGCTGCCCGTCGAGCACGTGCAGGGCGAGCGCCTCATGTCCGGGTCGGTGAACGGCTCGCGCCCGATCTTCATCCGCACCACCGCCTCCGCCGCCGACTCGCAGTACCAGCAGATCATCAACCTCGTCAGCGAGGCCCAACGCTCCCGGGCACCGTTCGTGCGGCTCGCCGACCGGGTGGCCGTGCCCTTCACCGCGGTGTCGTTCGCCATCGCGGGCGCGGCATGGTGGCTCAGCGGCGATGCCACCCGCTTCGCCGAGGTGCTGGTGGTGGCGACACCGTGCCCCCTGCTGATCGCCGCGCCCGTCGCGTTCATGGCGGGCATGTCGCGAGCCGCCCGACACGGGATCATCGTGAAGAACGGCGGCACCCTCGAGCAGCTCGCCCGCATCCGCACCGCGGCCTTCGACAAGACCGGCACCCTGACCCGCGGCGCGCCCGAGCTGTCCGCCGTCGACGTGTCAGGCGGGATCGAGGCCGACGAGCTGCTCGCCATGGCGGCGGGCGTGGAGCAGCTGTCGACCCACCCCCTCGCCGAGGCGATCGTCGCCGGCGCCCGCGAGCGAGGCCTCCGTGTGCCCAGCGCCCACGACGCCCACGAGTCCACCGCCCACGGCGTGAGCGCCACCGTGGGCGGCCACGACGTCGTCGTCGGCAAGGAGGGCTTCGTCGCGGGCCACGTCCGCGGCATACCCGACCTGCCCCTCGCGCCCGGCGCCAGCGGGGTGCACGTGGCCGTCGACGGCCGGTATGCCGGTCGGCTGGCCCTGTCGGACCACGTGCGCGACGACACCCGGCGCACCATCGCGGCCCTGCGGGCCGCCGGGGTGCCACACGTGCTGATGCTGACCGGTGACGCGCCGGCGGCCGCAGCCCACGTGGGCGCGGAGATCGACATCGACGACGTGCGGGCCGGCCTGCTGCCACAGGACAAGGTCGACATCGTCGCGGGCCTGCCGCACCGCCCGGTGATGATGGTCGGCGACGGGGTGAACGACGCACCCGTGCTGGCCGCAGCCGACGTCGGGATGGCGATGGGCGCGCGCGGGTCCACGGCGGCGAGCGAGTCCGCCGACGTCGTGGTGCTGCTCGACGACCTCTACCGGGCCGTGCAGGCCGTGCGGATCGGGCGGCGCACGATGGCGGTCGCGTGGCAGGCCATCGGGCTCGGGGTCGGGCTGTCGGTGGCCCTCATGCTCGTGGCCTCGGTGGGCCTGCTGCCCGCGATCATCGGCGCCTGGACGCAGGAGGCGGTCGACCTCGCGTGCATCCTCTGGGCGCTGCTGGCCCGGCAGCCCGGCCGCGAGGAGCGCGAGGAGCCGGCGCGGGCGTAGAGGGTGTCCACCGGAGACCGGACTACCGGTAGGGGTCGGTGATCTCGCGCAGTGCGGTCAGGGCCTCCCGTAGCTGCCTCATCCGCTCGGGGCCGAGGTGGCCCTCCCACTCGGCCTCGATGCGCGCCTCCTCGGCGCGGGCGACCGGGCGGGCGGCCTCGGCGCGCGCCGTCAGCCGCACCAGGCGGGCCCTGCCGTCCGAGGGGTCGGGCACGCGCTCGACGTAGCCAGCCCGCTCCAGCTTGTCCACCAGGGAGGTGGCCGTCTGCTTGGCGATCTGGGCGCGGTCGGCCAAGACGCTCAGTCGGGTGCCCTCGGGGTCGACGCCCATCAGGAGCCGGCCCTGGGCGATGGTCACGTGGTATCCCGCGTCGTGCATGGCGCCGAAGATCCGGTCCGAGGCGGCGCGCGAGGTGATGAACATCAGGAGGCTGGTCGGCAGGTTCTCGGTCATCACACCCCTTGGAGGTAGTCCTACAGTCGAACTATAATGGTTCGATCCTGGGACTACACGCCGGGTGCGGCCGCCGGTGTTCACCTGAGGGAGGGTGAGATGGCAACGATGACGGGGCCGGAGGCGGATGCCGTATGGGCCGCGATCGACGACCAGCGAGCACGGACCGCCGACCTGCTCGAGCAGCTGACCGACGAGCAGTGGCAGCACCCGTCGCTGTGCCGGGGCTGGACCGTGCGTGACGTCGCCGCACACCTGACCATGCAGCAGCAGCGCGTCCGTGACGTCGCGGTCACCGTCGCCCGGAACCCGAGCATGCTGCACAGCGTGACGCTGAACGCGATCATCCACGACTCGGCCCTGGTCCAGTCGCGGCTGCCCACCGAGGAGATCATCGGCAGGATCAGGGCGATGATCGGGTCGCGGCGGCACAACACCTTCGTGACGCCGCTCGAGACGCTGACCGACATCCTCGTGCACAGCCAGGACATCGCCGTGCCGCTAGGCGTGGAGCTCGTGATGTCCCCGTCGGCAAGCGCGCTCGCCGCGACGCGTCGGTGGGACACGCGAGCCGGCTGGCTCGCCACGGTCTTCCGCCTGCTGCCGCTCGAGGGCTACCGCCTCACGGCCACCGACGCCGACTGGACACGCGGCAGCGGGCCCGAGGTGGCCGGGCCGATCGGCGCCCTCCTGCTCCTGCTCACCGGGCGGAACGCCGCCCTCAGCCACCTCACCGGAGAGGGCGCTGACGCCCTGCGGGCTGCTCCGTCCAACCCCGGCTG
The DNA here is from genome assembly GCF_029222705.1 of Knoellia sp. p5-6-4. NCBI lineage: Bacteria > Bacillati > Actinomycetota > Actinomycetes > Micrococcales > Intrasporangiaceae > Knoellia > Knoellia sp. p5-6-4. The sequence goes on along the minus strand of NZ_JARGZF010000003.1, from coordinate 3,425 downwards.
AGAGGTCACGTCGCGCTCGTCACACCCGACAAGGTGCGGTGACGACGCCCGTCGACGTCAACTCGCCACGTGCGTGCTACTCGATCACGGTTGCAGCAACTCGAGCCCCTGAGGCAAGAACCCGCACCGACCGAGCTGATGCCACAGCGGCATCCCATCCCTCCGGTCCCAGGTCGCCGTCGGGGCTGGTCCTTCGAGGCAAGAGAAAGCCCTCCTCTCCTGGACCGTCCACAACGAGCAGGGTCGCCCGATTCAGAATCGACCAACCTTCGGTGGTCGAGACCGTGACGTCCTGCAGGGTGATGGTGGGCGTTCCATCGGCGATGCTCATGGTGAACTGCTCGGGCTTGAGGAGCTGAGGCATGACGTGAACGTATCGGGCCTGCGCCCACCCCGACCTGTTCGCAGCAGACCCGGTCACTCAGTTCGCGGGGCGGCCGCGTCGAGCACCCGCTGTATCAACTGGGTGGTCGAGATCTCTCCCGTGCGCCGAACGTACGTGAGCTTCCCGGCAGCTGCTGCGGGCGCGTACACGAACTCGGCCCCTTCGGGGGACAAGTCATCACCGTGCACCACAGTGGTGATCCCGCGCTCGGCGAGGAACTCTTCGGTCACCTGGAGCGGGGCGTCCTCGATCACCTCGTCGACGTACCGGCACGACTCGATCACGGCGACACGCTCGGCGAGGGTCATGATCGGACGCCTCTTGTAGGAGGCTGCGGTGTCGTCGGACAGCACGCCGACGACCAGCCAGTCACCATGACCGCGCGCCTGGCGGAGGAGCGACACGTGTCCCGCATGGAACAGGTCGCCAACCATGTCGACGTACACCCGGGACATGGCAGCCGCACCCATGTCTGAGTTCTCCACAGCTCACCCGCCCCTTCGCCCATCAGTCGCGGTCGCTCACCGTTCTACCGGACGGGACGGGCAAGGCGCGCACAACGGCAGCATCGACCGCCCCCATCCGCGGCTACGTGCGGACGCCCCGCCCCGGGTGCACCGAGACCGTCGGCCTGGCGGAGTGACTGCCCGAGTACTCGGAGAAGATCCCGTGGAGGATGCGCTTCGCACTCGCAAACTTCTCCGCGTCCTCGGAGTCTGCGTAGGCGTGCGAGCAGGTGGCGAGGGTCTTCCACAGCGCCCAGCCCCGGCCGCGCGCCCAGGACGCCGCATCCACCGACAGCCGGTCCCGAAACGCCTGCCGCGCGTCGTCGGGCAGCAACGTCCAGGCGATGGCCAGATCGCAGGCAGGGTCGCCGACGCCGCATGTCCCGAAGTCGATGACCGCTGCCAACTGCCCGCCTCGCAGCAGGAGATTCCCCTCGGCGACGTCTCCGTGGAACCAACGGTCCACGCCGTCCCAGGGCGCGGCCAGTGCGTTCGCCCAGATCTCGCGAGCCAGTTCCACGTCGACGTGGCCGGCCAGTGCCTCGAGCGCGCGCTGGGTGTCATTGTCGTAGGTGCGCAAAGTGCCGCCCCGGAACCAGTTGTGGACTCCCGGCTGTGGGCCCTCGGCGGCGTCGATGCCCTGCAGGGCGGCCAGGAAGTCGGCGAGGTCGAGGGCGAACCGGACCGGCTCGGCGATGCGGTCCGCCGTCGCAGTCACGCCGTCGAGCCACCTGTAGATGGACCATGCGAGTGGGTATTCCGGGGTGGGCTCGCCTTTCGCGAGCGGCACGGGGACCGGCAACGGCAGCTGCGGGCCAAGTGCCGGAAGCCAGCGGTGCTCCTTCTCCACCGCCTTTGCGTACTCAGAAGCGCTGGGCAGGCGCACCGCCATGTCGGTGCCGAGGCGGAAGGTCCAGTTGTCCCAGCCGCCGTTGGCCACCGGTTCGATCGGAAGATCGCTCCACTGCGGAAACTGCGCTGCCACCAGACTCCGCGCCAGCTTCTCGGTGACGCGGATACGGGCCGGCACAGGCCCCAGGTCGAATGCGTCGTCGGCAGGCACGGCACCAGAGCCTGACGCGATCGTCGGGATCGGACAACCGGATATCTCGGCATCGGGCGCATGCGCGGTCGTATCGAAGGGCCTCTGTCGGCGGCAGATGAGTGCGCCGCTGAGTGGACCGCGCGCCGGCTTGGCGCACAAACGGGCGCCGGGTAGAAACCTGTCATGGCCGACTCCGTGAGCACGTCCGCGACCCCTGCCGCTGACTACGACAGTTTCGCGGCCGCATACTCGGCCAGCAACGAGAACAACCTCTTCAATGCTTACTACGCGCGTCCGGAGATGATCCGTCTCGCCGGTGACGTCGCGGGCCTGGAGATTCTCGACGCCGGATGCGGGTCAGGCCCCTTGATGGAGGCTCTGCGCGCCAAGGATGCGGTCGTGTCCGGCTTCGACCTGAGTCCCGCCATGGTCGAACTCGCCCGCCAAAGGCTCGGCGAGGACGCGGACGTCAGAGTCGCAGACCTTGGGGCACCCCTGCCCTATCCCGACAAGGCGTTCGACGTCGTCGTCGCATCGCTGTCTCTGCACTACGTCAAGGACTGGGCCTCGGTACTGGTCGAGCTGCGACGCGTGCTCAAGCCCGGCGGTCGGCTCATCGTCTCGATCATCCACCCCACGGTCTACGCGATCGTGTACCCCGAGGCCGACTACTTCGCCCTCACTCAGTACTCCGAGGACTACGACTTCGGCGAAGGGACCGTGTGGATGACCTACTGGCACCGCCCCCTGCAGGACGTCATCAACGCGTTCCTCGACGCGGGGTTCGGAATCAAGACGGTCACTGAGCCGCCGCCCGCGGCGAACACCCCAGCGGAACTACTGCCCACGGCGGACGGTCGCTCATTCATCTGCTTCCTGTTCTTCGACCTCGAAGCGCATCGAACGGGTGCGGCACTACCTGCGACCTAGGCAAGAGCGGTCGCTGCACGAGACCGTTTTGCCACGTCATGCCGCTTGATCCTCCGCTTGGAGGGCGACGACGAGGGTGGAGAGACCGAGCACGACGAGCGCGAGAGCCACGATGGCCATGAGCATCACGAGGACGCGACCTGGCCGACGGCCTGATCGCCAGCTCCACAACCCCGTTATCAACGATGCTGCGCCAAGAGGGCTGATCCAGAGCGCGATCGCGCGACTAAGTGCGGTGGCGTAGAGGAACAAGGCAAAGCACGACACCGCCAAGCCGCCCGCAACAAGGAACGTGGCCATCGACTTCATGGTGATGTGCAGGGGCGCGGCGGGCTGGGCCATTGCTCAGGATCGCACGACTGGGGTTCAGGAGAGCCTGAATCGCGAAGGCGGCCGACATCCACTCATCGGCAGTTTCGCTCTTTCACTTACTGCGGCTACTTAGAGACTGGTCGCAGGATCGGTGTCTGGCCAGACTCGGTCCAGGTGCTCGGCGAGGCGCTCTCTCAATGCGGCTGCCCACCGGTGTCATTGGTGTGGCTCTCTCATGGCATGCGTC